>JAILDN010000080.1 GCA_024689425.1 Methanobrevibacter sp. | reverse complement strand
ATAGATAACTTTATATAGTATGATGATTAAGATAATAAACAAGGGTTAAAAATCATATTTTTTATACTCTCCCAAAATTGATCATTATTTTTTATTTCAAATTAGGCTAAAATCATTTTTAGTCTAATTTCCTCCTATTGTTTTTTACTTTTTTTTAAAATCTTAAATACTCGTTTTATTATATTATTATTTGGTGTTATGATATGATTAAAAAAATACCTGTATTAGATTTAAAAGATGGCCAAGCCGTAAGTGGCAAATCTGGTTTAAGAGATACATATCAACCATTACAAACAGTGTTCGCACCATCATCCAATCCTATTGAGATTGCTCAGGGTTTAAAATTAAATGGAGCAGATGAATTATACATTGCAGATTTGGATTTAATAGAAAGTCAAGGTCACAACATCAATGAAATTAAAATGGTTAACAATATTATACCGGTAATGTTGGATGCGGGCGTAAAAAATTTTAAATCATTTAAATTTTTCCTAGATTATGCATTTAAAATAATAGTGCCGACAGAAACATTAGAAACGGTAGAAGAAATTTATAAAATATTTGAAACTTATCCAAAACAGAGAATTGCAATAAGTGTTGATGTCAAAGACAATGAATTATATTCTAAAAAATTAGATTTAACTTTAAATGAATATAAAGAAATACTTAAAGAACTTGATCCTTGTGAAATTATACTTTTAGATATATCCTCTGTTGGAACAGAAAAGGGATATAATAAAAAATTATTGGAAGAATTTAAGGATATGAAAGATAAGCTAATAATTGCAGGCGGATTAAATAAGGATTCCATATCTGAATTGGAAAGTATTGGAATAAAAAAAGTATTGGTAGGAACTAGCCTACATTCTGGAGAAATAACAATAATCTAGATTAATGCGCCTAATACAACATATGGGAAAGCGCATGCTACAATAAATAATACCAAGCCTAAACCTAATTTAGGATTGTTTTCATCTATTACTCCGGAGATTATTAATAATAATCCGAAAAATCCAAAGATTACAGGAAGTATATGAGAAAATATTGTTGTTCCAGTTAACGGCATTTTTAATCACTAATATTGTTTTAATTTTTAAATTATATAAATCTAATTATATGTTTTCTTTTTCTATCTTTAATTTATTAATCTTCATTTTTAAATTAAGTGTATTTTAATTATTATTTATTGTATTTTCAATTAATTTTTTATTATATTCTGTACATATTATAAACTATGAGAATTGACACGCATCATCACCACAAGAAGGCTGGTGAAAATTTAGCATTCGTATTTTTCATGAATTTAACTTTCAATATTATAGTTATTGTTGGAGGCCTGGCCACTAACAGTATGGCAATATTGGCCGATTGTATTCATGACTTGTCAGATACCATTTCTATCGCCTTAGCCTGGTTTTTGGAACGTATTGCTCAAAAAGACTCCACTAATAAATATTCTTATGGTTATCAAAGGTTTTCCATTTTAGGTGCAGTAATCATTTCTGTTTTTGTTATTTTCATGGCTTTTGTAATACTTTCAGAAGCAATTCCTAGAATATTTGCTCCTGAAGGTGTTGATGCTGGAGGAATGTTGGTTGTAGCGGTTATAGGGATAATTTTTAAATCACTTTCTGTTTACCGTTTGTATGATGGAGAAACATTTAATGAAAAAGCTATCTTTTTCCATCAACTTGGAGATGTCTTTGAATGGGTAGCTATTTTAATTTTGAGTTTGGTTTTAATGTTTTGGGATGGAGCACCATACTTGGATCCTTTTGTTTCAATTGCAATTGCGTTATGGTTGATAATTAACTTAGGAAGGAATTTAATTAAATCAATCCAAGTTTTACTTCAAAAAACACCAGATAATTTTGATGTTGAAGATTTCAAATCAAAAATTTTAGATATTGATGGTGTGGAATCTATTGGGGACTTTCATATTTGGTCCCTTGATGGAATCGACTCAGTTATGACTTTAAAGGTCAATGTTGATTTTGGAAAAAACGTGGAAGAGATTAAAAAAGAGATTTATGCTGTTTCAAGCAAATATCATGTTGTAGATATTACTATTGAATTGGATTAAGTGGTGTGTATCATGACGATTGTTGTTATAGGCCCAATCACTCAAGATTTAATTATTAGAGGTGATGAAAGGAAATTTAAGATTGGCGGAGCTAGTTTTTTCCAATCATTTGTATTTGAAAAATATTATCCTGATTATATTACAATTATTAACTGTAAAGAATCAGATCTTATTAATGAATTCCCCAATCCTAAAAAAGTTAAAGTTTTAAAAAAGGACAATACCCACTATTTTATTAATAATTATCTAAATTCAGATGTCCGGCTGCAATCAAGTAATTTTGCCAATATTCCAATTACAGTCAATGACTTGGATAATATTTTATCTGAAATCAATGTGATTGATGCTTTTATCTTAAACCCTTTAAACGGATTTGATTTCCCGATTAAAACAATTGACTATTTAAAATCATTTGATATTCCTGTTTTTTTATCTATTCAAGGTTTCTTAAGATACCCCTTAGAAAAAGTAAATGAAGATTATTATTCCGTTGGTTTAAAATCAACTAAAGATTTAATTTATAAAATTTCAGATATTGAAGGATTATTCCTTGATGAGAACGAAGCTTCATTATTATCTGAAAATCATGATTTTAACATTAAAGAAATTGTTATTACAAATGGGTCTAAAGGTTCAAGAGTAATAGCAGATAGGGAATATAAAGTAAATTCTGTTAAATGCGATAATATTGTTGATTCAACAGGCTGTGGTGATACATTTATGGCGGCTTATATCTCAAAAAAATTAAAAAACGAGTCTGTTATAAATTCAGCCAATTTTGCCTCTAAAATTGCCAGTGAAAAGCTCAAATATTCTGGACCTTTTAGAAAATAGGATATCCTAATGCGGGCAATAATATGAAAATAACAAATATGAGCAATATTACTAATATGATAAATTTTAAATTCTTAATTGTTAAGTAAACTGCTAAAAATAGTATTAATAGTTTAATTAGGAAGATAACGTTCAAAATTACCCTCCTGCTAAGATTGTTTTTGTGCCTTGTTTTGATATTTCTTCTTTTTTAAATTCCACATCAAATTTGACTTTTTCAATAACTTCTTTTAATGCTTCAAGGCTTTCTCCTCTGTGATTTCCTAAAACAGCTACTAAAAATAAGCTATCTCCAGTGTAAAACTCACCAATGTAGTGGACAACTGAGATTTCAGTTACATTAAACTTAATTTTTGCATTTTCGACTATTTCTTCTATTTCTTTTTCTGTTTTTTCTTTATCTGGAGTTGTGAGAATCAATTTTTCTAAATCCATATTTTCTTCTTTTCCACGCACTATTCCTTCAAAACTAAAAATAGCTCCGCAATAGTCAACTTTATTATTTTTCTTTAAATCTGTGAGTAAATCAGGCATTGTTATTTTGTCTTCTTTACCTTCAATAACTTTTACAACCATTTTATAATCTCCTAATAAGTATTATGTAATTAAATATTTATATAACTATTGTTATAGTTCACTAATTTCTTTTACAGATAAATTTTTTATTCTCTCAACACCATTGATTTCATCCATAATGTCAATTGTAGAACTAGCTACAAGTTCCTGCCAATTTCCATCTTCCAAAATTCTTTTTCTAACTTCAGTACCGGATAAATGAACTCTATCATATAAAGGAGGGTTTTTAACGGTATAACCTTCCTCGCTGAATAGCTGTTTAACTAAAGAATTTCCAGAATATACAATAGAAAATGGAGGTGTCATCATTTTAACATGGGCAGTCCAAATAGCATTAAAATTAATATCTTCCATAGGAATTATGTAGTATTTGCTCGGATCAATATTTTCCTCTGCTAAAGCTTGTGTAACCATAACAACACGTTCACCGGCAGTGAAAGGATCTTTTAATTCATGGCTTAACTGAGCACTACCTATTCCAATAATAATCTCATCAACTTCCTCTAAAATCTTTTTAATAACTTGTATATGGCCTTTGTGGATAGGTTGCATTCTACCTATTAAAATTCCACGAACTTTGCCCTCCATAATTTATCACCTATGAACTCTTACTTACTATATTTAAGTAAAGTTATATTAAATACTTTTATTAAAATTATAATTGTTGAAAAAAAAATTAACGGAGTTTAAAAATGGAAAGGAAAAACATGATAATTATTGGGATTATCATAGCTGTTGTTGCTATTATTGCAGTCGCTTTTGTTAGTGGAGTGTTTAATCAAACACAAACTACAAAATTTGACACTGAATTTATGAGTGGAGCATTTGTAGGCAATGCTTCATTGAATAGTTCAATCGAAAATTCTACGTCATTATATATTGATAAAAATAATAAAATTTCATATAATTTGTCTACTATGGATAATTCTTCTGCATTAATGGTAATTTATAAATACCAAGGTGTTCGCGGTCCGGATTACCGTACTTACAATGGAAATAATTGGAGTATTTACTTTGCTCAAGCAATGCCTGTTTTAAACAATGCATCAAATCAGAGTGCAAATCAGAGTGCAAATCAGAGTTCAAAACCAATGGGTATTGTAATCTGTGAATGTCAAAAAGAAAAGCAAGGATATGTGGTTTATGTAGTGTTTGAAGATGCAGATAATTTCACGTTAAACACATTCAGTAACTCATATATTGATTTTGTTGAACCTTTACTTAAATCAATATCTTTAAAGGAAAGTAAAAATGTTCCGGCCGTATATGAGAAATTCGGTTTGTCTAATGATACATTTTATAGTCAGATTAAATTAATGCAAAAGACAATTAAAGAAAAGTATTCATCTGGTTGATTAGATGAGAATTACAGTTTTTCATGCTGATGAATGTGATAGAAAAAAATGCACTTCTATTAAAATGGAGAAATTGGGAAAATGTAGGCTTGTTTATAATATAAATAAGATTCCTAGTGGAGCCATTGTTTTAAATCCATATGCTGAAAAGGCTGTATCATATGAAGACTATAGATATGTTCAAAGAAGAGGAATAGTGGGGCTTGACTGCTCATGGAATGAAGTATCAAGTTCTAAAAAATTCTTCTCTTTATCCAAATATCATAGGTCACTTCCATTTTTAATAGCTACAAATCCTGTTAATTATGGAAAACCTTGTATTTTGTCTACAGTAGAGGCAATATCTGCAACATTATATATAACTCGTTTTAAAGATGAAGCTCGTGATATTTTAAATGGTTTTAAATGGGGTCATACCTTTTTGGAACTTAATCATGATTTGCTTGAAAGTTATTCCGAAGCAGATACCAGTGCTGAAGTTGTACAGGTACAGAATGATTTTCTTTCAGAAAAAGGCATTAATTCTGAAGGAAAATAACTATTTTTTTTTAAATTTTTAATTTCAACTGTTCGTTGTTTATTTTTGCAGGAATATCCTCATCCAGCCAATGGTTTTTACAGGCCACATGCTCCAGTAAAACACACTGTGGAGGTATTGAAAGATTTGTTGATTTCCATCCGCCGGATATTAAATTCAATACGCAGGTTATTCCAACGATAGCTAGTTCATCTTTATCTTCTTTTTTAGCTCCTTTAAATGCAGTCGATTCATGGGATATCATATAAACTTCATGTTTTTCATATTCTTTGGTAATCTTATAAACATTACATTTGGGATTGCAAAACGTACATTTGTGACCTAAGCGTTCTTCTTTTGATTTACATTTTTTTGTATTGATTTTCATGCATGATGGTAGCAGTATCGCTTTTCTTTGACGGGCATCATAATCTTCTTTGAATACTCGATTAAGTATTTCAGCTCCAAGCATGTTTAAATGGTACTCGAGTTCATGTCCATGGTAAAATATTACATCTTCCTCCATTAAATGAGAAGGACCATTGTTTTCCAAATATTTTTCCAAATTGGATGTATATTCACCCAAATATTTACCACTATTTTTGCAAAACCACTTGGTTAAGCTAATGCAGTCATCAAGGTCATTATTGAAATTTTTAAAGTGGGGGATTTGATCCATGTAATCGCCGGTAGCCTCTAAAAAGTTAATAAGCATTTTTAGATTATCCTTTGTTAATTTTTCATTATTCTTCTTATATGGCTTAAAAAGATATCTTGTTAATAATTTCCCTCTTAATTCATCAATAAAGATTTTATCTTCCGGAAAAGTCCTTCTGTATTCGGCTAGATTAGCTAAAGCCTGGTGGATATTACTGTTTAAATCTAAAGCTGTAGTGCCATAAAGATACCAGTAAACGCCGATACATAATGCTTCAAGTGCCTCTTCGTCATCTTTAAAATTAAATTTTTTTGAATATTTTAAGAATTCATCTCCAAAGGATTTCACAGCTTCATAATATTTTTCATTTAATTTATATGGAAAAATAGTTTCTTGCATTTATTTCACCTTTACGCTATCTAAAAGGAAATTTGCGTGGGCTTCTGCTTCTTCAAAGAAGTGTTCCAACACTTCCTGTGGAATGTCATCATATTTTGCACAGATTTCTAAAAGCAAATAGATGGGGAAACTGTAATACTGTTTAGCCAGTAGCTTAGGATTTGAATCTTCACGTATTATGCCCTGTTCTTTCAGCATTGTGAAAAATCCATTCCAAAATAATAATGGTTTAACCAGTATCTCATTTTGGAAAAATAATTTTATTGTTTCATTGTGATGCATTTGAATAAGAATTAATTTCCAAATTTTAAAATTGGTTTCTTGAAATATCATCTGCTTTATGGCTTCGGATCCTTTATGGTAAAATAGTTCAGGGTCTTTTAAGAGTGGATTGTCTTCGCTCAATTTAATTTCTTCATTGTTGATTATTGGATTATATTCAAATTGTTGTTTAAAATAATCAAATATATCCATTAGTATTTCTTCTTTTGACCTGTAATGACTATATATTGAACTTTTTTTAATACCTACTTCTTCTGCAATTTCTCTTAGTGAAACTGAGTCATATCCTTTTTGTGAAAATAAATCTAGAGCTACATTGAATATTTTTTCTTTAGTATTCATAATTACCTACCTACCGTTCGTTAGGTAAACATTTAATTTTGAAATATATAAATCTTACTACAACTAGAACTCAAATGTTTTCATATGCTTGATGTTAAAAATGTCTGAACCATTAAAGTCAAATGATGTTATTAAGGTCTAAAAATTTGAATTAGTAATTTTTATTTCGCGTTTTTTTTATTAGAATTGTTGGAAATAACTAAACCTTTAAATACTATTAATTTTAAATAATTTATTAATAGTTATGATTATCGAAATATCTTATTTTCTTCATAACGATTATTAAATTGATTTCATTATTATAAGGAGGAGTTATTAATGGCAAGATTTGAAGAAGCAGAAAACAGAATGTTCAATATTAAAATCTGCTTAAAATGTAACGCTCGTAACCCTGCTGGTGCAACAACTTGTAGAAAATGTGGTTACAAAGGTTTAAGATACAAAGCTAAAGAACCAAGAGGATAGATT
>JAILDN010000035.1 GCA_024689425.1 Methanobrevibacter sp. | reverse complement strand
CAAAAATGCAAAAAATTATTGAATACGGATTTAAACATGGTCGCAAGGAATACATGGACAACAAGGATGCAGCGATAAAGTACATGGAAGAGCGTTCCCTTGATGAAGATGAAGTTTACGAGATACCGAAGAGGATATATCGCACCAAGGTCGAAAGCAAATACATGTTTGATTGTCAGATGATTGTTTTCAATGAGGCCGAAACTACAGAGCGCACGGTTATTTATCTTCATGGAGGAGCCTATGTCAATGAGATTGTGCCTCCCCATATTGTTTTTTGTGATAAAATTGCTAAAAAGACAAATGCGACAGTTTTTGCTCCGATTTATCCCCTTGCACCGAACCATACATATGAGGAAACCTATCGGATTGTCGAGGAACTTTATAAGTTTGCATTGGGCATAGGAAAACCGATAACTGTTATGGGTGATTCCGCCGGAGGAGGATTGTCTGCGGCCTTTTGCGAATACTTGGCAACCATTGAATTAACGCAGCCTGAACATCTGATTTTGATATCTCCTTGGGTTGACGTATCCATGTCCGGAGATTATGATGATTATATTGACTGTGACCCGATGCTTGGGGTTGAGGGCCTTCGCGATATCGGTGAAGTTTGGGCTGGTGACTTGGATCCGAAGGATTACAGGGTAAGCCCATTGTTCGGTGATATAACTGAACTTCCAGAAACTACTCTTTTTGTAGGGACACATGAGATATTGTATCCCGATATCATTGAGTTTTACAATAAGCTAAAGGATGGCGGTATTGATGCCAAATTGTTTGTGGGTGAGGAGATGACTCATGTCTATCCGATTTATCCCTTAGTTCCCGAAGCAAAGGAAGCCTTCAATCAAATCGTTGAAATAATCTTAGGTTGAATGGAGGTATTTTTGACATTTTAAAGGATTTTAAGCCCGTTTTCTTTGGTGTTTGAAATCATTTAGGTAATTATTTATATAATTTTTTAGATATTTTTAGTTAAAGAAATTTATAATATATTAATATTTTTTTTTATATGGTGTAATGATGAAATTCAATAAGGGTATTTTAACTGTTTTTGTTTTGTTTTTGATATTGTTCATATGCCTGGGCTCCGCTTATGCTCAAGAAGTGCCACAGGAATCCGGGGATAATAGTACTGAAAAAACCGGTGTCGGTGAAAGCAATCCGTCAACTCCGCTTAATGCTGGAGAAGGTAATTATACGACCTTAAAAAGTGAGGTGGGTAGTGGTGGAAATGTTAACCTGTCTCGAAGTAGTTATAAGTGGGTCGATGGCGATGGTGATGGGACCATTGTGATTACTACTCCGGGGGTTATTGACGGTAAAGGTGCCGTCATTGATATGCAAGGATCACTAAGTATGCGAATTTTCGATGTTGAATGTGGCGGTGTGACATTTAAAAACATTACATTTAAGAATGCATTTTATAAGGATGATGGTGGTGCTGTTTATTTTAAGGAAAATGGTGACCTGATTAATTGTAGTTTTAATGGTAACCGTGCAGTTTCGTGTTCTGGTGGTGCCGTTTTCTTCCAGGAAGGGGGCAATGTGATTAATTGTAGTTTTGATGGTAACCGTGCAGATAATAGTGGCGGTGCCATTTTCTGTTTTAATGTAGTTAATGTGACTAATTGTAGTTTTACGGATAACTATGCAGATGTTGGTCATGGTGGTGCTGTTTGCTTTAATGAAGAGGGTAGTGTGAGTGGTTGTAATTTCACTGGTAACTATGTAAAGCAGCATCGTGGTGGTGCTGTTTACTTTTATGGTTCTGGTAATGTGAGTGGCTGTAGTTTCACTGGTAACTATGTATGGAATGGTGATGGTGGTGCTGTTTGCTTTAATAAAGAGGGTAGTGTGAGTGGCTGTAGTTTCACTGGTAACTATGTATGGAATGGTGTTGGTGATGGTGGTGCTATTTTCTTTAAAGGAACTGGTAGTGTGAGTGGCTGTAGTTTCAATTGGAACCGTGCTCATAGTGGTGGTGCTGTTTACTTTTATGGTTCTGGTAATGTGGGTGGCTGTAATTTCATGTCACATATTGCACAAAACTTTGGCGGTGCTGTTTACTTTAATGGTTCTGGTAATGTGAGTGGTTGTAATTTTACTGGCAACTGGGCAACTATGCATTTGGGTGGTGCTGTTTACTTTAATAAAGAGGGTAGTGTGAGTGGTTGTAATTTCACATTAAATCTAGCAGGGGGTAATGGTGGTGCTGTTTACTTTTCTGGTTATGGTTCTAGTAATGTGAGTGGTTGTAATTTCATGTTAAATCAAGCAAAGATGGATGGTGGTGCTATCCTTATGTCTTTGGGTAGTGTTGAAAATTGTAGTTTTTATGCTAACCGTGCAGATAATATTGGTGGTGCTGTTTACTGTGGTGAGAGTAATGTGAGTGGTTGTAATTTCATGAATAACTATGCAGGGAATGGTTATGGTGGTGCTTTCTATATGGATGATGCTTCTCTCTCTAGTGTTCAGGATTCTATTTTCATAAACAATACTCAATATCCAATATTTGTTTATACTAATGAAGTGCCTGTTAGTAACTCCTGGTTTGGTAATAATGCTACAAATTACGATACTCGTCCGGAAGCGGGGCAAGGTGTGAACTTGCTTAATTGGTTGTTCTTGAATGCATCTGCTGATTCTAGTGCAGTATCTGTTTTTGACTCATCCGATATTAATTTTAAATTATATTCTTATAATGAGACTTCATCACAAAAAATATTGCCTTATGATAATTCTCGTTTAATGCCGGTCAATTTAACAATCACATCAACTAATGGGGATGTTAATGAGAGTGTTATTAATTTTGGGGAGTCTGTTAAATATCGTGCAACTAATGGTGGAAGAGGTAGTGTAACCGCATCTATTGAAAATGTTGCCTGCACTATTGGATTTGATAACATTAAAATAGATCCTAATCTCTCAATTGATTCTCCGGTTATCACTTATGGTGAGAATGGGACCATTTCTCTTGATTATAATCCTAATGCTACCGGAAAGGTTAATATTTCTTTGACAGGTAAAAAATACAATAAGAATTATGAAAATCTTGATTTGAACGCTACAATCACACTTTCTGGTGAAATTTTGCCTGATGAGTATAATGTCGCCGTTAAATATTCTGGTGATGGAAATTTCACGAATGCTACTGCTTTTGGAATTTTAACGGTTAATTACTTGGATTCAGACATTAAAGTGGTTGGATTTGACATCAATGTTACGGATAGTAAGGCTTTGATGTTTAGGGTGACTTTGCCTTTAAATGCTACGGGTATTTTGAACATAAGCAATGGTTCATCACTTGATGTTTCTAAATCTGGCAGAAAGGAAAATAACACTTTAATAATCGATATATTCAATAATGCTTATGCTGTCGGTGAGTATAACTGGACATTCACCTATTGGGATGATGACATTTATGCCAATTCATCTGCTAATGCCGTTTCTAACATTTTAATCGTTAAAACTGAAATCATTCCTTTAAATGCTACTATTGACTTGTATGCTGGCAGTAGCTCTAAGATTAATTATACTTTAAGCCCTAATGGTTTCACTACGGACATTACGTTTTCAAGCAATGATGCTGGTGTGGTTTATGTCGATTCCATCTCCGGTGAGATTAAGGCTATAAGTGCAGGGTCTGCGGTTATAAGCATAGACTTTGCAGGCAATGCAAATTATACCAAGTCAAATGCTACAGTAACTGTCAATGTTAAGGCTAAGGAGAATTTAACTATTGTGGCTACTGCCGGTGCGATTAATGTTGGTGAGGATGCAGTCATCGTTGTTACTGGCTTTAAAAACGCTACGGGCAATGTTTCTGCAAGCATTGGAAGCGGACTTTACTCTGCCATTATTGTTAATGGTGCGGCCAATATCACGGTTTCCGGTTTGAATGACAATGTCACTGCATTTGTTTCCTATGCTGGTGATGATAGGTACAATCCTGCTGATATCAGTGTCAATATTACGGTGTATGGAATCATTGTTAATGCTCCTGAGTTGACCAAGTATTATAGAAGCTCTGAGAAGTTTGTTGTAAATGTCACTGACGCCAAAGGTCAGGCGATTTCAAACAAATCCGTAGACATCACTGTCAATGGCGTTACATACCATAGAACCACAAATGCAGAAGGTACTGCTTCTTTGAGCATCAATTTAAACAGTGGTGAGTATGCTGTAGTTGTTGCGGTTGATGATGTAAAAGTTGATTCTGCGGTTATTGTCAAGGCGACTATAGATGCATCCGATGTTGTTAAGGTGTTTAGAAATGCAACTCAATATTATGCAACATTCCTTGATGTAAACGGTACTCCAACACCAAATGTTAAAGTTTCATTCAACATCAATGGTGTTATCTATAACCGTACGACTGATGCGAATGGTGCTGCCAAACTGAACATCAACCTGGATGCCGGTGAATATATTTTAACTGCAACCAATACTGAAACCGGAGAGATGAAATCTAACATAATTAATGTCATTTCTCTAATCGAGTCCAGCGATTTGACCAAGTATTATAAAAACGATTCCCAGTTCGTTGTTCGCATTCATACTTCCGATGGCGGCTATGTAGGTGCAGGTGAAGAGGTAACATTCAACATAAATGGCATATTCTACACAAGAACGACTAATGCTACAGGTCACGCCAAGCTTAATATCAACTTGGGCGCTGGCAATTATACAGTAACTACTTGTTATAAGGACTGTGGCCGAAGCAACAATATTGTAGTCCTGCCTGTATTAAACACCAGTGATTTGGTGATGAAATATATGGATGGATCTCAATTTAAAGCTGAATTGGTCGATGCTGTGGGCAATCCTTATCCGAAACAGTCAGTTGACTTCAATATTAATGGAGTACTTTACAACAGGACTACTGATCCTTCGGGTGTAGCCAAATTAAATATAAGGCTAATGCCGGGTGTGTATATCATAACGTCCAGTTTCAATGGCTGCAATGTTGCAAATAATATTACTGTGACTGCTTAAGTTTTGGGTTTTTTATTAAACCCTTTTTTCTTATTTTTTTTTCAATGAATATTATTCGATTTTTACACTTAATTGTTAAAATTATTTCATTTAATTAGGTAATTATTTATATAATTTTTCAGATATTTTTAATTAATTAATGTGAATTTGGAATAATGGTTAAACGGTGGGATGATGAAATTCAATAAAGGTATTTTAACTGTTTTTGTCTTGTTTTTGATATTGTTCATATGCCTGGGTTCAGCTTATGCTCAAGAAGAACCTCAAGGGTCTGGGGAAAATAGTACTGAAAAAACGACTGTCGGTGAAAGCAATCCGTCAACTCCTCTTAATGCAGGAGAAGGAACTTATACGACCTTAAGAAATGAGGTGGGTAATGGTGGAAATGTTACTCTGACTCAAAGTAGATATAAGTGGGTTGGTGGTGATGGCAGTGAGACCATTAAGATTACTAATCCGGGGGTCATTGACGGTAAAGGCGCCGTCATTGAGATGCAAGAAGTATCAGATATGCGAATTTTTGAGGTTAAATGTGATGGTGTAACTTTTAAAAACATCACATTTATGAATGCATTTTACATTCCATCTGATGAGGTTGGTGGTGTTGTTTACTTCCAGATGGGAGGTAGCGTGATTAATTGTAGTTTCGTGGGGAACGAGATTTATGATGGTGGTGGTGTTCTTTGCTTTGCTGGTTCTGGTAATGTGAGTGGTTGTAGTTTCACTAATAATACTGTACAGAAGTGGGGTGGTGCCGTTTACTTTTCTGGTTCTGGTAATGTGAGTGGTTGTAGTTTCGTGGGTAACCATGCAGAGGATATTTATAGTGATATTGGTGCTGGTGGTGCCGTTTACTTTGTTGGTTCTGGTAGTGTGACAAATTGTAATTTTACAGGAAACACTGCAAAGAATGGTGGTGGTGCTGTTTTCTTTGTTGGTTCTGGTAGTGTGATTAGTTGTAATTTTATGAGTAACAATGCAGGTATTGATGGTGGTGCTGTTTATTTTAATAGAGTGGGCAGCATTATTGATTGTAATTTTACTAACAACACTGCTCACAATGAGGGTGGTGCTGTTTTCTTTGATTTTGATGGTAAAGTATCAAATTGTAATTTTGTTAATAATTTTGCTAACTCTACGGTATACGGTGGAGGTGCAATTTTCTTTAGTGGCACGGGTAATGTGACAGATTGTAATTTTACTAACAACACTGCAACTCGTGATGGGGGTGCCGTTTGCTTTATTAGTAAGGGTAATGTGACAGATTGTAATTTTACTAACAACACTGCTCATTCTGGTGGTGGTGCTATCAGTATGGTTCTGGGGGCTGTGACAGATTGTAATTTCACTAATAACAAAGTCTCTAGTAATGGTGGTGCTATCAGGATGAATTCGGGGACTGTGACAGATTGTAATTTTACTAACAACACTGCTCACTCTGATGGTGGTGCTATCAGGATGAATTCGGGGACTGTGACAGATTGTAATTTCACTAATAACAAAGTCTCTAGTAATGGTGGTGCTGTTTACTTTGATTATGATGGTTACATATCAAATTGTAGTTTTACTAATAACACTGCTAGTTGGGGTGGTGCAATTGGTTTTAGGTGTTCCAGTCATACTGGCACTGTAACAAATTGTAGTTTTACTAATAACACTGCTAGTTGGGGTGGTGCTGTTTACTTTGATTATGATGGTAAAGTATCAAATTGTAGTTTTACTGCTAACTATGTGAATGATGATAGGGGTAGTGGTGGTGCTGTTTCCTTTGGTGGTAATGGTGATGTGAGTGGTTGTAGTTTCACTGATAACTATGTGGCGAAGGGTACTTGTGGTGGTGCTGTTTACTTCTATAGTTTGGGTAATGTGAGTGGTTCTATTTTCACTGGTAACTCTGCATTACGGGGTGCTGCAATCTATATTATTCAAAGTTCCGGGTCTAGTGTTCAGGATTCTATTTTCATAAA
>JAILDN010000034.1 GCA_024689425.1 Methanobrevibacter sp. | reverse complement strand
ACCTTCACAAAGGAACAAAAGTCAGAAAGATGCATACATCCAGAAGAGACACATTCAGAAGTATCAACGCTCAACCAATAGCTAAAATTCAAAATAAAAAAGTCAATATTAATCCTGATTACAACTACACCAAAAGAGGAGCTAATGAACTTGAATTAAATACCTCAATTGAAGAAAAAGTTGGATTTATCAAAAGCTTCCCTGGAATCTCCAAGGATTACATTGAATATAACATTGATAAAGGATATAAAGGCCTTGTCATTGAAGGAACCGGTCTCGGACATGTTCCAAATGACTTAATCGATTCATTTAAAAGAGCAAAAGAGGAGAATATTCCTGTAATTATGACCTCCCAATGCCTTTACGGAAGAGTTAACATGAACGTTTACTCAACCGGACGTAACATTATTGATGCAGGAGTTATTTCCGCCAGGGACATGACCCCTGAAACAGCATATGTAAAATTGTGCTGGGCATTAGGCCAAAGTGAGAAACGTGACGAAGTAAATGAAATTATGCAAACAAATGTTGCAGGTGAATTTGGAGAAAAATCATCAATTAAGGATTTCTTAAACTAGGGTGTTAATATGGATTACAATGAATTAGGATTGAAAATGGGACTTGAAATTCACCAGCAATTAAACAGTGAGCATAAATTATTCTGTCCTTGTAAAACAGAACTTGTTGATGATGATTTTGATGAATTAATTCAAAGAAAATTAAGACCAACTCAATCAGAACTTGGAGAAATCGACAGGGCTGCACTTCAAGAATCACTAAGAGGTTTAAATTTCAAATACGAAAACTTTGAAAAACACACATGTCTTGTTGAAAACGATGATGAACCACCTCACAGCTTAAATGAAGAAGCACTAGATATTTGTATCACTATTGCATGTTTAATGAATATGCATATTGTAGATGAATTCCATACCATGAGAAAACAGGTTATTGATGGAAGTAACACTGGAGGATTCCAAAGAACAGGTATGGTAGCAACTGACGGTTATCTAGATACTCCTTACGGCAAAGTAATTATTGAAAGTTTAGGTCTTGAAGAAGATGCTGCAAGAAGAGTTGAAACCAAAGACGGATTTACTGAATTCAGATTGGACAGATTAGGTATACCATTAGCGGAAATCACAACCGATCCTTCAATGCACCATCCCGATCAAGTACGTGAAGTTGCATATATGCTCGGTCAAATTTTAAGAAGCACTAATGTGAAAAGAGGACTTGGAACAATCAGACAAGATTTAAACATATCTATTGCTGAAGGAGCACGTGTTGAAATTAAAGGTGTCCAAGATTTAGATTTAATGGCTGAAATTGTAAATCGCGAAGTAACAAGACAACTAGAACTAATCGATATTAAAAAAGAATTGCAATCAAGAAATGCTGAAGTTTTAGAAGATATTCATACATTAGATGAATTATTCGAAAATACTGAATCTAAAATTTTAAAATCTGCAGAAACTATAAAGGCCGTGATTTTAAAAGGTTATGATGGATTAATTGGTCGTGAAGTACAACTAGGCAGGAGATTTGGAACTGAAATTGCAAGTTATGCTAAAAAACGTGGAGTTTCAGGTATTTTCCATTCAGACGAATTGCCTGCATACGGAATTACTCAAGAAGAAGTGGATAAAGTAAATGATTTCTTGAATATTGGGGAAGATGATGCATTTATCATTGTGGCACATGATGAAGACATAGCTGTTTCCGCACTTGAAGAAGTTAAAAGAAGGGCTAATTTAGCTTTAGATGGAGTTGTTGAAGAAACCAGAAAAGCATTAGATGATGGAAACACCGAGTACATGAGACCTCTTCCAACTGCAAACAGAATGTATCTTGAAACAGACATTCCACTATTTAAAATCACACAAGATAGAATTGAACCAATTGCTAATAATCTACCAGAACTGCCTGATGTTAAACAAGCAAGAATCATCAAAGAATATAATTTAAGTGAAGATTTAGCAACACAACTCGTTAAAAGACAAGAAGCAGATACCTTTGAAGCTATTTTAAGTGATGTTGATGTGGATGCAACACCCGTCGCTTCACTTCTCGCATACGATTTACGTGAAATCAAAAGAGAAGGACATGATGTTAACATATTAACATTAGACCATTTTAAAGGTATTTTTACACTTTTAGCTGATGGTAAAATCGCAAAAGATAGTGTAAGAAAATTATCAATTGAAACAATAAAAACACCTGATGTTGAAATTGAAGAGATTGCTGAGAAAAGCAATTTAACCATGTTAAGCGATGACGATGTTAAAAAAATCATTTCTGATATTGTGGCTAAAAATGAAGGAATGGTTAAAGAACGTCAAATGGGTGCTATGGGTCCTTTAATGGGAATGTGTATGAAGCAACTTAAAGGAAAAGCTGATGGTGGCTTAGTTAACCAAATTGTTCGTGAAGAAATTCAAAAATTATTATAAACTCTCTTTTGAGAGTTTACTTTACTCTTTTTTTAAAAAATAAAAAAAAATAAATAGCAAGATTACTCGCTATTCATTGTAAATTTAAACCTATATTCCTGATTTACAATTTCAAAACCGTCAAAAGTACCATTCAATACTTCTGCAACTTTTTGTAAATCTTCGGCAGTTATTTCTTTTCCATTGTTTATAGTTGAAAAGAAAGTAATCTTATCATCAGTTATGAGATAATTTAAAAGTTTATTACCTTCTTTTTGATATTTTTCAACAATTTCTTCGATTTGATTTTCAACATTTTTATCTAAATCAGTCATGTTAATACCTCCAAAGATCATTACACTAATTATTAAAACAAGAAGTATTTAAATTTAGCAGTTACCATTTATTCACAATGAAATATGAAATATTATAAAATTATCAATGATATTAAAAATAATGCTAAAACAATCTAATTTTAATTTACTAGTTAAAAAGAACTTTTAGAATATAATAGGGTATTTATGACTAAAAGCAATTTTAACAATGCGAACAATAATTGTAACTGAAAACAATCCAAAAAAACTACAAAAATATTAAATCATAAGAACATAAATAATTATAACTAAAAAATTCATGAGGACTATAAATGGAAAACTATGACATTATTATTATTGGTGCGGGACCTGGCGGATTAACGGCTGGAATTTATGCAGGCAGGCAAGGAACTAAAAACTTAATAATAGATAAAGACTTAACTGGAGGAATTGGTCGTGAAGTTCCGGAAATGGAAAACTATCCTGGTTTTGAAAACATCTCTGGTTTAGAACTAATTGAAAAAATGAAAGCACAAGCGATTAAAAACACAGAACTTCATGAAATGGAAGAAGTAATTAAAATAACAAAAAACAACGATGAATACAGATTCACAGTTACAACCAATAAAAATCAATATCAATCCAAAACCATTATATTAGCAACAGGAAGTTCACACCAACAATTAAATGCGAAAGGAGAAGAAGAATTCAAAGGAAAAGGTGTGAGTTATTGTGCAACCTGTGATGGATTTTTCTTTTCAGGACGTGACATTATTATGGTTGGTGGAGGAAACAGTGCATTACAAGAAGCACTTTATCTAAAAAACTTAGGAGCAAATGTTACTTTAGTCCACAGAAGAGATGAATTTAGAGCTCAAAAACACTTGCAAGATCAAATTAAACAAGCAAAAATTCCAACAATACTTAATTCAACAGTCGAAGAAATAAAAGGAGAAATACTTGTTGAATCAGTTGTTTTAAAAGATACGAAAACCGGCGAGATATCTGAACTCCCTACCAATGGAGTCTTTATAAGTGTTGGATATATACCTCACAATGAACTAGCACAACAATTAGGTGTTGATTTAGATGAATCAGGACATATTATAGTTGATAAAGAGCAAAAAACAAATGTTGAATATGTCTATGCAGTGGGCGACGTTTGTGTTGGTTTAAAACAGTGGGTTGTAGCATGTGGTGAAGGTGCGGTTGCCGCAACTTCTGCATACATGGATATAAAAGATAGTTAATCTTTGTATCTTTCAGATAAATACATATAAATGAAAAATGCGATTATCAAAACAACAAATACCGGCAATAACCACATAAATACCTTTAATATCACTACAGCAATTAAAATTGCTACAATTATAAATATTAAATCTCCAAATTCCATATACCTTCTATTTATTTTCAATAGTATATATATTTTTGATACATAAGTATAATAAATAAAGAGAATCAAAAATAATAACATAATATTTTGGAGTATAACATGACAATATTAGTTATTAATAATAAAGGTCAATACAACCATAGAATTCAACGTAGTTTACAATATCTTAAAATAGAATCTGAATTAGTTTCTAATACTTTAACTATTGAAGAAATAGAAGCTAAAAATCCAACAGGATTAATTTTAGGAGGAGGTCCTTCAATTGAAGGAGCGGGAAATAGTGAAAAGTACATTACTCACTTTGATATACCAATACTTGGAATATGTCTGGGCCATCAATTAATTGCTAAAACATATGGTGGAGAAGTTTCAACTTCAAATACTGAAAGTTATGCTCAAGTTAACATTAATATTATTAACGATGAAAATTTATTTGAAGGATTAGCTCCTGAAATGGCAGTCTGGTCTTCACACAAAGATGAAGTTAAAAGCATTCCAGATGAATTTGAAATTTTAGCTAATTCCAAATTATGTGATATTGAATCCTTTAAACACAAAACTAAAGATGTGTATGGAATCCAATTCCACCCCGAAGTGCATCATACTCCTAAAGGATCACAAATATTCGAAAATTTCTATAAAATATGTAAAAAATAGGTGTAATAATGATTGATAATGCAGAAGATTTAAAAGAAAAAGCATTAGAATTTAAAGACGGCTTAAAAAAACAATATGTTAACATTCCAATTGGTGATGAAGAATATGGCTTTAGAATATCTGGTATTGGAGCAAAATCCGTTAAATTAGAAAAATTTGTAAAATATGATGAAATTTTTGAAGCTATCGATGCCGGTAATGATACCGGATTGGAATCACTTATTAAGCAAATTATTGAAGATTACGAAGAAGATGAAGAAGAGGAATAAAATGTTAAGTCCAAAAGAATTTATTGAAGATGCAATTCAAAAAATCAAAGATCAAATCGGAGATGAAAAAGCTATTATTGCACTTTCCGGTGGAGTTGACAGTTCAGTCTGTTCTGTTTTAGTTCAAGAAGCTATTGGCGATAACTTAACTGCTGTTTTTGTAGACCATGGTCTTTTAAGAGAAGGGGAGGTTGAACAAGTAACCAATACCTTTAAAGACAGATTAAACTTCAAATTTGTTGATGCTTCCGACGAATTTATGGATGAACTTGCGGGTGTGGATGACCCTGAAGAAAAAAGAAAAATCATTGGAAGAGTATTCATTGAAGTATTTGAAAGGGAAGCAATAAAATCTGGAGCTAAATTCTTAGTACAAGGAACAATTGCACCTGATTGGATTGAAACAAAAGGTGAAATAAAATCACACCACAACCTGGCTCTTCCAAGTGGAATGGAATTAGAACTCTGCGAACCTATTCGTGATTTATACAAAGATGAAGTAAGAGAAATCGGTGATGAATTAGGTCTTCCGAAAACAACCGTTTACAGACAACCTTTCCCAGGTCCTGGACTTGGAGTACGTGTTGTCGGAGCACTTACAAGAGAAAATGTTGAAATTTGTAGAAAAGCAAACAAAATCGTTTGTGATGAAGTTGAAGCTAGAGGACTTAACGAAGAAGTATGGCAATATTTTGCTGTATTAACAGATACCCTGGTTACTGGAGTTAAAGGTGACCAAAGAGACTTCGGATATTTGGTAGTTGTTAGAATCGTGAACTCCATTGATGCTATGACTGCATCTGTAGCAGAACTTCCATGGGAGTTAATTCAAACCATATCTCAAAGAATTACTTCCGAAATTTCAGAAGTCACACATGTTGCATTATCCATAAGTGATAAACCTCCTGCAACAATCGAATTTTGTTAAATTAAAGGGATTGTAATCCCTACTATTTTACTTTTTTTATTAATTATGATTACCTCTAAAAATGCCTATCTTGCCAAATTAACAGAACAAATTCAGATGAAATCTGTTAAGGTTGGAAAAAACCTTGAAGGAAGTACTCCGCCATCCGTTTTTATTGGAAGATGGTCTTATCCTAAAGTTTATGCCGGACCGATGATGGTCGGTGAAGCAGGAGATACTTCAATTATGGACTCACCGGAATCTTGGATTAATCAAAATAAACAGCAAGAAGACATTATTAATTATAGAATGAATCTGGTTAGAGGAAAGCAACTGATTAAAATCGACGATTTAGAAAATCCGTTTGTAGAAAAATTACAGGATATCTCCCTTGCATCAAAATCAATAGACAGTGAAGCCACATTTGGAAAAACACCAAGAGGATCAATGTTAAGTGAAGATAGCATGCCCCATGGCCCTAGTGCAGTTATAGAAAAATTTGATATTGATGCCGTTAGATGGGATAAACAGCTTGAAAAAACATTCTACGATACTGACTTGAAAGCAAGTGACGCAGTTGTAAACTTACACAATAAAGAAGTGCCATTTACAGCAATGCAAAAAGCATTTTCTGTTGGTGCAATAGGAACTAAAAACAAAAGAAAATTAGTTCCAACAAGATGGTCCATTACAGCATGTGATACGACATTGGCAGACAGATTCCTAAAAGAAGTTAGAAAATTTGATCAAATTGATACCTATAGAGTTTATGAATTCGGAAGCCTTAACAATTATTATGTGATTATTTTAACACCTACTGAATGGCAATATGAATGGTACGAAGCGTTTATTAAAATTATGGCCAATGAAGAACTGATTTATTCTGATTATGAAACAAATGGTGGTAAAAAAGAGTATTCAATTGTTGGAGGATGCTACTATACTGCCAAAATGGTAGTTTTAGACTACCTGTTAAAACAGAAAAAACAATCAGGACTGCTGATTTTAAGAGAAGCCTACGAAGGATATGTGCCATTAGGTGTCTTCAATGTAAGAGAAAATATTAAAGAAGCAATGCAAAAACCATATAAAGAATTTGAAACTTTAGAAGATGCATTGAAATATAGCGGAACCAAATTAAGAATACCAATTAAAAAATATGTAAAACAAGGGACTTTACTTAATGAAATGTTACACACAAAACAGACTACTCTTGATATGTACTTTAAAAAATGATAATATGATATTTGAATTTAAAACACCGAAAGATGAAACAAAACAAATAATGTCCGATGTTGCAGCAGGAAAACTTGAAAATACAACATTTGAAAAGGACTGTGAAAATAAAATCAAGGAATTGACCAATTCAGAATATGCAAAAATAACATCTAGTGGAAATAACAGTATCTTTGTTGCATTAAGTTCTATTGAAGGCAGTGTATTAATACCTGACCAAGGAGGATGGCATGGCTTCAAGCAAATCGCCAAATTTTTAAATAAAGAGATAATTACAGTTAAAACAGATTTTGGAATTATTAATCCAAAAGAATTAGATGAATTGGAAATTCCAGATAATTCTGCATTGATATTCACTAGTTTTGCGGGATATACTGCAGAACAGGAGGTGAAATCAATATCCAAGTATTGTCGTGAAAATGGAATTACCACAATTGAGGATGCATCTGCAGGTGTTGGCGATGAAAATAAAATATTGGGAAACTGCAAATACTCAGATATTGTTATTGCATCAACAGGACAACCAAAGATAATAAATGTGGGGAGTGGCGGTTTTATTGCAACTAACAATGAAACTCTTTTTAATGAAACATCACTAGCATTGAAATTAAGTAAAAGTAATGAAATTATTTGTAGTGGTATATATGAGGAACTTAAAAATGTTAAAGAAAACTTACAAATTACATTAAATGCAAAAGACTACTTAAATAAATACATAGACAATACCATACATGGCAATAAAAGAGGCGTAAATTTAATTATTCAACATGATAATCCTAAAGAGAAAACTTGGGAATTGAAACAAAAATTAATGATTGACAAAAGCGGATTTATAAATAAATGTCCAAACTATAATCGTGTTAAAACCAAAGCGATTTCTATCGAAATAAAGAATCTAAATTATAATTGTCTTGAAAAAGAGTATTTGGATGAAATAATAAGAGTAACTAATAATCTACTATAAGTTTAGTAATTCGATCAATAATAATATCCTCAATATCCATAATTTTTAATTCATCATCATCCAAGGAATAGATTTCTTTTAATTTTTCAACATCGGGATTTAAAACATCATCATCACGAACAAATAATGAAGATAACTTTGAAGAATAGTCATTACAATCAATTAAAATAATGCATAAATTCATATATCCTTCTTTTAAACCCAATAAATCAAAAGCTTTAGAAATCTGTCTTTGAGCAGAACATCTAAGACATATTTCAACACTCAAATCATTAGCAAGATTTTCACCACGTTCAAAAGCAAGAAATGCCTGATTAACACCATGTTCAATGTGCCTATATCCTGCAACAGCATCTGCATTTAATAATTGGATAATTTCTGAATCTTTTTTCAAAGAATTTATCTGATTTAAAGTATCACTAACAGAAGAAATTTCTCCTTTAAAACCTAAAATTTGCAAATTCATAAATAACCCTATTCCTGAAGCAGCCTGTTAACCCCTGAGATATATGCTTTAACACTTGCATCGATAATGTCCGGTTCAGTAGCGCGAGCAGAAAGAATTCTATCTCCCTTTTGAAGTTTGATTATAACATCAATAAGTGCATCGGTACCTCCAGTAATAGCATCTACGTGATATTCAATGAAATCAATATCATCAAAGATTTCAAGAGATTTTATAGCATTGATAGCCGCATCAACCGGTCCAATACCCACGCCTGCATTTAAAATTTCTTCTCCATCGACATTAAGTTTTACAGAAGCGGTAGGCATTACATTATTTCCAGAAACAATTGTGACATCTTCCAATTTAATCCTATCTTCATGATTAATTTCTAAAACATTATCTGCTATTGCCTGAAGGTCAACATCAGTAACTGTTTTGCCTTTATCCGCAAGCTCCTTAATGTTATCGCATATTTGTTGAAGTTGAGTCTTATCTACATTTAAACCCAGTTCTTTGAGTCTGGAATCAAGTCCATGAGTTCCCATGTGTTTGCCTAGAACAAATTTACGGCTACGGCCAACAAGTTCTGGAATCATAGGTTCATAAGTTGCAGAATTTTTTATAATACCATCTGAATGGATACCTGATTCATGAGCAAAAGCATTTTCTCCAACAATAGCCTTATTAGGTTGAATATAAACACCAGTTAAACGAGCAACTAACTTAGATACGGAGTAAATTTCATGAATTTTTACATCAACTGAAAAATCAGGCAGTAATCTGTCTATACTAACAACACACTCTTCAAAAGAAGTGTTACCCGCACGTTCACCAATACCATTTACAGTAGTGTGTATCTCACTAGCACCACCTTTGATAGCCGCTAAAGAATTTGCAACAGCCAAACCAAAATCATTGTGACAATGGCAAGAAATCGGTACATTGATATTACTTAATGAATTGAAAAGTTCGAAAGATGAATCGGGAGTTAAAATACCGACAGTATCACATACACAAACCCTATCAACATCATGGTCAATAGCATTTAAAAATACGCTTCTTAAAAAATCCGCATCGCTTCTTGATGCATCTTCAGCAGATAATTCAACTATCAAACCATGATCCTTACAATAATCAATAGCAGAATTAGACATTTCAATAAGTTCATCTTTAGTGATTTTTAATTTATCGAAAACATGTAAATCAGAAGTGGGAACAACTAAATTAACAGCATCAACATCACATTCCAAACAATAATCAATATCAGTAGTCAAAGGTCTGGAAAAACTTAAAATTTCTGCATTCAAACCTTGAGAAGTAATTTCTTTAATAGATTTTCTTTCGCCTTCAGAAGTAATAGCAGAACCTGCTTCAATATAATTCAAACCCATCTCATCAAGTTTAGAAGCAATCCTTAATTTTTCCATTGGTGTTAATGAAACTCCTGGAGTTTGCTCTCCATCACGTAAAGTTGTATCCAAAAATTTAATTTTCATAAAAATCACCAATAATATATAAATAAAAACATAAGAAAAAAAACAAAAATAGTATAATATATGTAATAGAAAGCTTGCAGCGAAATGAAATTCCCATAGAAAACCATAGTACACAAACAAAACACAAAAGGACTTCACTACTGGGATCGAAACGAGACCAGGTATAACCCCCATGCTATGACCGCAATACTTATCTATTACAAATGAGCGTAAAACTATAAAATAATTATCAGCGCAACTTTCACCCAAACTGTTAACACCTAACCAAATTGCTACCAGACCATAAATGCTATCAAAAGCAAAAGTCTACTAACAAATTTAATTAAAATAATGCAAGCGAACAATTGGAAGTAGCGGACTAAACAACTCGGAAAAAAAACCTCGAAGCTCACATCCCTACCCCATCAAACAAGTCTTCTACTCGCGTCCTCAAAAAGCAATCTATTTTCAGGGGATACCTCAGG
>JAILDN010000108.1 GCA_024689425.1 Methanobrevibacter sp. | reverse complement strand
AAACTTTGGAAATTCTTTATTTCAGGATACAAACAGTGAAAATTCAAATCACACAATTTTTGAATAGCATTAAAATATTTATATTAATAACTTCTAAATATTATAAATAAAATTTAAATTTTTGTGATTATATGAGTTATTTCATTCTAGCATTTCTTTTTATTCTATCCGGTTTTTTCATGAAATATTCTGATGACTTATATGATGTTGATCATAATCTGATTTATTCGACATTTTTTGGCATTATATGTGCTGTTGCATCTGTTGTCGCTGCAATTTGCAATAATGGTGCTGCGTATATTTTTATTTCTATCTTAATAGGCAATCTCATAGTTTTAAAAGTAGATGGAATTCATCATATAATCAGTATGATTATTTTTTTAGTAGTACTGTTGGCTGTAGGAATTCCTGATTTGAGTTTAGTTATTTTGCTGATTTGTATTTTAGCCATTATGGGTGATGAAATAGGTCATGAACTAATTCCAAATATGACTGAAAACACATTTTTAAATTTATTTTTTGAATACCGGTTTGTGATGAAGATTGTGGTATTTTTACTTGCTGTTTGTGGTGTATTTGATATTTGGGTATTTATTTGCTTTATTTTGTTTGAACTGGCTTACGTAGGGGCGGGAATTGTTTTTGAAAGATTCAATTAAAAAGAATTTAGGACGATTTAGTTAATTCTTTCCTTTTTTTGCGAAGGGGAGAAAATATATTTGAACAAAACGGTAAAATTTACATTAATATATTTTTCTTCATACTCTCCATATTTAAATCTGATTGAACAAATTTGGAGACAAATAAAAATAAAAATAAAACATTTGGGAGTCAGAATTTTTTTTTGATATAAAGAGTGTTGGCAAAAATTATTTAATTTTGAACATTTTTCATACTCTCATTTTTTATTGTACTAGTTTTATGTTAATGATATGAACTTTATTAAACTAATAACTGAATATAAATCCATATTTTTCTCTTTAATGAGATTAAATAATCTTATTAAATTATATGATGCCACAATGGTGAACATCAGGTTCTGGACTCTTTTTAATCCAGTTATGGGAATGTTATCATAATGATATATTCTTTTAAAAGTCCCGTTATGTGCTTCCACAGTTTTTGAACGTAGTTTATATTCTTTTATTCCTTCTTCTGAAGACATTAATCGTTCAGTTTTATATGTAACTTCGTGCACATATCTAGTTATAGTTCTGTGGTTCTTTTTGTAGCATTTTCTTTTGTATTTGCATTTTTGGCAGGCTTCGTAGTTGGAATAAACTAATTTGATTTTATTTCCCCCCTCCTTTTTCTTGTGGTGCGGGATATGCACCATCAAGAGTTAATTCTTGATTTTTGGGACAGATAAAAACATTTTTATATTCATCAAATACAAAATAATCAATAGCAAATAGATTTTCTGGTAAATTATTAGAATTTTTTCTATTTTGCTGTGATGTTGGAATTAAAGCAGATATGCTGAAATTATCTAAATAATTCAAATTTGCTAATGTTAAATAAATCGTATCGGCACTAATTTTGCTTGGTTTGGAATTTAAATTAGTGAGTATCTGATTCATTAATGCAGGAATTTGATAATGATCTGTTGGATTTTGAACGGCATTCACTCCACAAATCAATTTAGATTTGGTATCTGTTCCCAATTGAATGTTTAATGAAAATTTAGGATATTTTTGGCCATTATCCTTTGTTTTCATTAATCTGGCATCATGATCATTCAAAGCAAGCGATGTCTGGCCCGAATAATCTAGCAAGTGCCACCAATGAAAAAGAATATTCACTTTTTCTTCATCTGTTTTTGATTTATCATTTAAAAATTTCCTTGCTGTTCTCCTAAGTTTTTTAATTTCTTCTTTTGTTAATTTTTGCACCATATAATGCTTTATCAATAATCTAAGATCTTTTTCTTTAATTATATTGAACGGTGAATTATATGCTTTTTTAATTGTACCGTCAATTGCAATATGTTCATAATCAGTTAAACCAATTTTATTTGCTACAATTAATATGAAACTCATTATTAATTGGTAAATTGATTGGAAATACTTGCAATAATCTCGAATGGTCCGATCACTTGGTTCTAATCCATGTGAAATAATATTGTACAACATATTGTATCTGGCATTATACGATAATGTCACAGTACTTGTTATTTTATTAATATATCCATAAAAAATCAGTTTAATCATATCTTTGAGGTCAAATGGCGGTCTTCCAACATTTGACACTTTTCGTTCTATTTTAAAGAAATCAAAAGCACCATCAACAATTGCTGATGCAAAATACATAAGCTGGAATTCATCCTCCATTTTGCCAATTTCTATACTAAAATCTCTTAAAATTTTACAATCTGAAATCATAGTAATCAAAACCCAATATATTTATTTAAACAAATGTAAAATTAATTACAATTGATTATATATATGTAATTACTAATATAAATAGATTTTAATAACTTATAGTAAGAATAAATACTAATAAGTTAGAATTATGAAATATTAACAAATATAAACATAGTATGCTTAAATTTACATTAATTCCGATTGCAAAACTAAAAAACAAGGGAAAAATTTAACTTTAAAAAATAGGATTATCTGATTTGAACAAAATTTAAAAAAAAGTCGTGAAATTAATAAAAAAATGAACGGCATCTAAAAATTAAAAATTTCTGCCAACACTC
>JAILDN010000021.1 GCA_024689425.1 Methanobrevibacter sp. | reverse complement strand
CATTAAATTTAATAAAATGTTTCTGAAAATGCCTAAAAATGTAGTAATAGAAATGATAACTTTGATATCATTTGCAATCAAACCACTTTAATTTTCAATTCAGCTAATAATACTTGGTTAAAAATGATAAAACCAATGTGGCCATGAATACTAACATTAAAACAAATGCATATTTGTCAAATTTATTTTTATCAATAGGAATTTTAATCCAAACCGCAATTGGGAGCAGGGCAAATAATGGAACGAAATATCTCGTACTTAAGCCTAAACTAGTAGTACCCACATCAGCCCAGGTAAATAGTTGAATAAAACAAGTTCCTAAAAAAACAACAAGAATTATTAAAGCGACCCCCAATTTTGTTTTTAAATCAAATTTATCATTATTTGGATAAGCAAGCAATGTTAAACCTAAATAACCTACTAATGCCGCCGTTACAATATAATACTTATCGATATAATGGTCAGGGCGGGATGCTCCGAAGAAATTGAATACGCCAATAATTATATGATATAATCTTGTTGTGAATAGGGCAAAAATAAATTTAACCATACTGCCGGGATGATTTAAGAAATACTGCATTTGTAAAGTTGAATTAATTAAATTATGAGATGATCTCCAGGAATGCATTAATGCAGGAACGGAATGTCTGCTCCATAAAACTCCGATTATCCCAACAATGGCTATACTAATTAATATAGTAATGTAAGCATTTTTCTTATTAAATTTAAACTTATTTGTAGGGACAAATAACAATAAGAAAATAAATGCCAGATAAGGTAATTTACAAAGACCTAAAAGCAAACAAATGATGCTAAAAATAGCAACATCCTTAATATCTATAGAATTATCTTCCTTTTTATACATGTAAAGGAAATAAGAAATAGAAAGAATTCCTAAAGCAAAAATCATCGAATCTATACTTGTAGATGCAGCTTGATAGATTGATATTGGAATACAAGCAACTGCAAGCAAAGGCATTTTTAAAACAGGTGCCTTTTTGATAGCAAATGAAACAATAGCTGCATAACATATAAGATTACAAATTCTTGCAAGCCATAATATCCAAATAACATTCAAATCCAATAGTTTAGCAATAAAAATGCCTATAGCCTGTGGAAGATACCCATAAAAGGGATTTTGCTCAAATGCGGAGTCAATTATTTGTGGAGTATAATTAATTTTATCCGTGTCATGAGCCGTGTCGAAAAAAGTTTTACTTAAATTCTTCAGGAAAAACATCATCGAAGCTATGGAATTATAACCTGCACCATCATTTCGCTCAGAACTTATCTTTTCATTTGGAGTGTGATTATATAACCTATCAACACCCATATCATCTCCAGTCCAATGAGGAATTATAGCTCCTTCAGAAGTAATTTCCGCTCTCGTCAAGTGCTCTATTTCATCACTGATATCACATATTGGAACAATAAATGCCGTGACAATACCAAAACAAAGAATTACAACAAATGCAACTTTGTGCAGTTGTTTATCATTGCCAAAATAAAATGAAATACAGAAAATCCCTAAAATAGCTACAATACAAAATATCAAAATTACAAATTCCGGATGTTTAATGCCTCTGCTAGTAATGGTTGATATTCCCAATAGTACAATTAAAATTAAATATATTAAAAAGTAATTTTTTGATTTTAAAAAAGCATTAAACATAATCCACCAATTGACAATATTAAATTCGACTTACAATATTTTCTCTAGATTTAATATTTAATATATCTTATTGCCTTCAAGCACTTTTAATCGCATCTTACATAAAATACTTAATATATGTATTTTAAATGGTTTAATATACAATTGACATAAAGTTGAAATGAATTTAATTAGAATAATCTAGGAAAAATACTGCTAAAATAATGAGGAAAATACAATGAATCCATATATAGAAATTTTAAGACCGGGAAATGTAGTGATGGCTATGATAGCCATCGTACTTGTCGCAATTGTTGGCCATACACTTTCCATACCAATAATACTCGCAATGTTGACCGTATTATTTGAAATTAGTGCGGGAAATGTAATTAATGATTATTTTGATTATAAAATTGATTTAATCAACAAACCAACAAGGCCAATACCTTCAGGTAAAATTACTCCAAAAACCGCTAGAAATTATGCATACGGATTATTTTTATCAGGTACTATTTGTGGTGCTTTAATATCAATATTAACTCAAAATTGGATTCCTTTTGTTATTGTATTATTTTCAGACTTTGTTTTATATGTTTATGCATATAAATTAAAATCAACACCCCTAATAGGCAATTTAACGGTTGGATTCATGACAGGATTATGTTTTGCTTTTGGAGGCTATTCGATTGGAACTCCAGAAATAATCTTCACTTCCATCTTTTTAGGCTTTTTTGCATTTGTAATGACAACTGCCAGAGAAATAACAAAAGATATCGAGGACATGGAAGGAGATAAGAAAGAAGGAGCTAAAACTTTTCCTATTTTATATGGAACAACAATATCTGCAGCAATTACTTTCATATTGATAATACTTGATTGTGCGCTATGCCCATTATTATACTTCCAGCACATATTTAACAAGTTTTATTTAGGTATAATAGCTATTGCAGTAATAATATTTATTTATTCAGGAATTCTACTACTTAGAAATCAAGATGTTGAAACTGCAGCCAAAGTATCAAAATATCTGAAAATTGGAATGCTAATAGCATTTGTGGCATTTGCAATTGGGTCATTTTAGAGAAAGATTAATTAAAAACAGAACCACATAATTAATACATAGTTAAAGTTTGAAAAACTAAAAAAATTGATGAAGATGAATTTAAATCTAAAAGACCAAAAAGAAATTATATTTATTATAATTTTTAGTAGCATATTAGTTACTCATTACATTAATTTTAATATGAATCTGGGCATTTATTGCTCAGATGTATATGTATACCTAGTAAATGCACTTTATTTTACTGGAAATAATGTTCATGCAACATATGCTATTTATCTATCTCCAATAATTTGTTTTATAACATCACTCCTATTCAGATTAGGGCTTGTTGATAGAATAGCCATTTACATTGTCACGGGAATTTTTGCAATTATTGGAAATATTGGAATGTATTTGCTTTTAAAAACAAGATTCAATAATCTATTAAGTTTAACTGGGACAATAATTTATTCTACATTAGCGCTTAATTTAACCTGGCTTGCAAACGGTAGTTTGGATGTGGCCGCAACAGGCATCAGCATTTGGATAATATTATTGACAATTTGGGCTATGAAAAATCCAAAATATTATCTAGGAGTATTTGTCTTACTTGTAATTGGATTTTTTACTCGCTATACCGTAGGTTTGGTTCTTCCAGTCATGATACTATGTTATTTATATAACCATTCATTTAAAATCAACAAAGAAGATTCAAAATATATTATAATTGGAGTGATATTGGGTATTATAGCTGCCGCAATTGTTTTAGTTACAGTTCATATAATGGGTAACGGTTATTTGGGTTTTACAGATTTGCTTGCCGGAGGAGCTAGTGGAACACTTGGATCTGCAAAGGATAGTGCATACAACACTGATCTTACATATTACATATTTAATTTTGCAAATTTCATCTCTTCTTCAAAAACTGTCTTTATTGGTAAAACTCCTACACTAGAAAATCCAACCATACTTTCCGGACTAGTATTATTAATTTTAGCCATTGGAGGAATATTTTGGGTTAGAAAATATGACTTTAAATATGATTTGGAAAAAATCATTGGCACAATTATACTTCTAGTTGCTTTAGGAACATTCAATCACTGTAGTTCATTCATTACAATAATAATAACATTTTTAGGTTTATTCTTAATTGGAAAAAATAGCGAAAATAAAAATGGCCTATTAATGATGGCTTGGCTTTTAGCAAACTTCATATTTTTCTCATATTACGTAATTAAAGTCAATCGATACATCATACCAGCATTTCCTGCATTTACATACTTTTTAATGGTAAGTGTTGAACAGATTAATGAAAAAATTAATAGAAAAAATATTCTACCAATAATTTTAATTGTTCTGTTTATAATTCAAGGATTTGCATTTACACTAACTTTTGAAGATACGGACCAATTTAGAGGGCCTGAAGAAATTTCAAATTACATTATTTCAAATAATGAGAATTGGACTAATCTTAAAATTGGCGTTTATAATATAAGACCTTATTTCTGGTATTTGGGGGCAAATGTAAGCGGAATATTTGAAAACAAAATCTCGATAATTGAGAATAGTCCGCTGGACTATTATATTTCCCAAAGACCTCTAAATTTAACGAATTATACTGAAATAAAAAATATTTCGGGAATACATCTATATAAAAAAATAAATTGATGATATCAAAGCTTTTAGCCAGGATTATCAAGAGTTTTTCATTTGAAATTTAATCGAAAAATTACTTAAATGAATATATTTAATAATTAAAACTACTCATAACTAATAACATAAAGGCAATTTAAAGAGGATATTATGAAAGTTGTATGTTGTAAGAACTGTGGTGCTAAGTACCAACTCGATGATAATGATGATATATCATCTTATGAGTGTTCTTCATGTGCAGGAAGCTTAGAACTTCTAGAAGATTATTCTGATGCCCAAGGTTCCTCTAATTCTGGTATTTTAAGCTCAATAAAATATGATAATTCACAAATTGTCCAATGTGAAGATTGTGGATTAAAATATAAAATTAAATCAAGCGACAATATACTAGATTATGAATGCAATAGCTGCGGAGGTTCTTTAAGATATCTTGATTCAGAAATGAACAAGGAATTAGATAGATATATTGACGAGAGAAAAAAAGAGCTCTCAGAAATTAGAAGAGAACAACAAGAAGCTCCTGAAAATGAAGAAACACCTTCAGAAAATAACACACACTCCATAAAATCCATTACTGATAAACTTGAAAATTTCTTTTCAGAAGATCAAATGCAAAAAATTGCGGAAGAAGAACTTGAAGAAGAAGAATTAATAGAAGAAAATACACATAAAACTGCTAGAACTACAATTCCAGAACCAGTTTTATCAAAATTTGGTAAAGAATTTGCTGTTCCAAAAACTAATGATTATAATATTTTGAAAAATTTCCTTAAAGACGAATTCTTTAAAGGAATGGCAAAATATTATCAAACTACTAAAAAACAAGAAGAATCAGATAGATTTGGAAATATAAAAAACATATTCACAATCAATGAACCTGGAGACGGAATAGTTTCAACAGGATACTTATATGATGAAAATGATACTTTCGATTTAAAAAATTTAAGTAAAGATCAATACATCATCATAGTCGGTGTTGTAATATTAATTATAAGTGTATTAGAAGTTATGTTAGTAAATAGTGGATTTGGACTTGCTGTTTTATTAATAGGAATCATTATCATGGCTTATGGACTTTATAGGACAAAAGATACTCAAGAAGTTACTAAAAGAACAAAAATCATCAGAGATCACTTGTTAACACTTCCTGAGGATAACTATGTATTCTATAATGTTAAAACTCCAACATCCTCAGTAGGAATTAACCATGTTGTTGTTGGACCTACAGGAATCTACGCACTCCTTTCCCAAAAGTATAATCCTAAAAATAGATTAAATTCAGAAAATGAAAATATTGAATTAATCAATTCTGGTGAAACAGATAATGACAAAGTGATTATCACACAAGAAGGAAACCAAAGAAGATTCAGATACACAACAAAACAGGCTAAATTCTCTCAAGACAATGCAATCAAGCAAAAAGCATTGACTTTAGGTGAAGATTTAATTAATTTCCTTAATGAAAACAACATTAGAAATTGTTTTGTTGAACCTTTAGTAGGATTCATAAATAATGAAGTTGTCGTTATAAATATGCCTTTAACTGACGAAGACTTATTTATTGAAGAATTATTAAATACTATTAAAACCACTACAATTAAATTAGATTCTGAAACCATTGACAAATGTGCAGTATTGCTTAGTAAATACTCTGCAGATTGTTCTTCAGAAATTTAATTTTTTTATTTCTTTTTTTATTAAATATTTCAAAATAAGATTATTTAAAAAATTAAAAAGTGAAAATGAATTTCACCAATTATTGTTCATCCAATTTTTCTTTGCAAATAGCCCATTTATCTTGAAGATCATCAGATAACTTTGAAATGTTATTTGCTTTTTTAAAGAATTCATCGGCTTTTTCGTAATTTCTTTTATGGAAATAGATTATTGCTTTACATTTAAATGCATCAAAGTATTTCTCATCAATGTTTAGTATAGAATCATATACTTTAATTGCATAATCTGCATTTCCTTTAAAATAATACGCTTTTGCAATATAAGCTCTAGCTTCAAGATTTTCTTCATTTAATGCTAAAGAGTTAATCAATTCCTCAATAGCTTCATCATATCTCCCAATATTAAATAAAGCTATGCCCTTTAAGAAATATGCTTCCCAATTTAATTCATTTATAGCTATTGCTTTATTACAAAGTTCAATAACTCTTCTATTCTCACCAGGATGCTCAATTTTTTTACGGGCTCTCCTGATATAATCATAATCCCTATTTAATGCTCTTTTAGAGTTTCTTGAAAAATCATCAATTGTATCTTCAATATCAAAATCCTCAAGAAAATTCTTAGTTTCTTTCTTTAAATCTTCAATATCCTCACAAACTTGAGAGAAAATTGAATCGATTAAATCTTCAGTGTCATCAGGACTTTTAAACTCTTTTCCACATTCAGGACAGAATTTTTCAAATCCTTCTAATTTATAACCACATTCATAACAGAATTTCATAGGCAACACCAATTTATAGTTAAACACAACTTATTAATAAATTTAACTATTGTGCAAAAAATAGCAATTAAGACAACATGTCAAAATCAAGCAAAGTATCTTCAGGAATATCTTCAACAGCTTTTTTACCCAAAACCTCATCTATTCTAGCAGGAGATATTCCACTTCCAGGCCTTTTAAATGTTATTATCTCTTCAGTAATCACTTCACCCTTTTTAACATCTTTATTTACAACAATTGAACGTCTTGCTTCACGTCTTGCTGAAGATTCACATATTAACGGTTGTTTATTTTTCATACCCCTGATTTTTGATAAAAAACTGATATTTGTTCTAAAAATTAGCACATCATTTGGATCCATTGAATGATAGTGATCATTGCCTTTAAGAGATTTATCTAAAGTAAAATGCTTTTCTATGATATCAGCACCATAACTATATGCAGTCGTTAAAACAAACATATTTAAATCAGGTTTAGTATGGTCAGAATAACCAATTTCATATTCAGGGAAATTTTCGGCCAAATCTTTAATCATTAATAAGTTAGCATCCTCATAATTTGTTGGATAAGAAAATATGCAATGCATAATTGCAATGTCAACTGTAGACACCTCTTCAATGGCCCTTACCGCTTGTTTAATTTCATTTAATGTAGATCCGCCCGTTGATAATATAATGGGTTTATTTTTACTTGCAACATATTTAATAAATGGTATGTTGTTTAAATCAGAAGAAGATATTTTATAAACATCCATAAATTCATCAAGATAATCAACAGATTCAAAATCGAACGGTGTTGATAAAAACATTATCCCTATTTCACGACAATAATCTGCTAATTGGCGATATTCCTCTTCCCCAAACTTATCGTACTTTTTAAATAATTCAAATTGTGAAGTTGTAGGCTCTTCAGACAAATCCCAATATGCCGGAGAATTTTTTGATACAGTATTTTCTGCTTTATAAGATTGAAACTTAACGGCGTCGATGCCGCACTTTTTAGCTTCACGAATCATTAATTTTGCAGCTTCCATGTCACTAATTTCTTCTTCTTTAGCGATGTCATAAAAATTAACACCAATTTCACCAATTAAAAAAGGTTTTTTATTAAAAATATTCATTTTTAACACCTAATGTTCCTCTTCAAATCTACGAGCCCAATATCTTTCTTCAACGACCGACCATATATTTTCAAAACCGTGTTTTAAATCAACATTTTTCATTATATTACTCATATTTTGTCTTAATTCATGATCTTGCCACACAATATTGAATTGATTTGTGATATCTTCATTTGAAATATTTTCTCCAAGACCCATATTTATGAATCCATATTTATGAGTTCCAAATGAGTGGGTCTGTTCCCTTCCATTTTGACAAATACAGATACATGGAGTTCCAACAGAGCAAATTTCATACATTGTTCTTCCAGCAGAAGTGAAAATTATATCTGCCTTTAACATGAAATCACTGATATTATTAACATTCGCATAAATTTGAACATTACTATTAAATTCATATTTTTCCATTAATTCGGATTTATTTGGATATCCCAAGCCTAAAACGACATTAATTCTTCCAGCATATCCACTATTTAAAATAGATTCTAAAACCTTTTCAGTGAGATTATTAGGGTCTGTACCGCCGAATGTTAACAGAACATTATCAACTTCAGGGGTGACAATTTTTGTAGGTTGGAAATAGAATTCATCTTTTAAAATATAATACTTGTGTCCTGTGAAAATATTTCCAAAACCCCCATCATGTTCATATAATGCGTCAAATACAATATCTGCTTCTTCACTGCCAGTACCTAAATCTTCAAAGTTAATAACAAAATAACCTAATTCTTTTTGATGAGACACATATTCCTTAGAAGTATCCAATATATCATTTACAACAATTTGAGGATTATATTTCTCCAATAACTTAAATAAATCATCCTCATCATCATAAAGTTTATATGGATAATTAAAACTATTTACAATATCTATACCTAATTGATGTTTTTCATCAAGTAAAAACAAAACATCATCACTTAATAATTTTGATGCAATTGAAATACATCTATAAATATGGCCTGTACCGATTTCATTATCGGCATTTACAACAATAGCTATTCGTTTTTTATTCAGATAATGATCTGCAACCCACCAATCCTCATAAGAACCAATATCAATACTTTCTTCATGAGAAATCTCAACTAAATCCACATTATTTCCTAAACGAGAATTTGGTGTTAAAAAAGAGCGCCTTGTTGCAAAGAAACCTCCGGTTTCTCTAAATTGTTTTGGAAGATATTGTCTATTAAGTCTTTCAGAGTATAATGGATGATAACTATTATCCTCCTCATTTACTCCCCAACTCAAGTGTCTATCATCAACAACAGAAATAACAGTGTCAATTTCAAAACTTTCGAATTTTTCAATGGCTTTATCGAGAGTCTCTGTTTTTAAAAGTGGTGATGTAGGTTGTAATGTAATTACAATATCATATTCATCAAAGGCTTGTTTTTCTTTTTGGACTGTAGCATCGAAAATGACTGGATCTAGAGGAATTTTGTCCCCTGCCAAATCTGGAGAACGCCTAATAATACTTGCTCCAAATTTTTCGGCTATCAGTGCAATTTCTGAATCTTCAGTAGATACAACAACATCATCAACATACTGAGAAGATTTAGCAATGTTGATTGCATAAGAAATTAATGGTTTATCAGCAAGTAAACGAATATTCTTACGAGGAATTCCTTTTGAACCTCCCCTTGCTGGAATAACTACCAAAATTTTATTATTGTTAAACATAATATCACAAGTATTATAATAAAATAAATTAATATCTATAATTAATATTAACATAATATAATATTAAATCTTTGGTGTTAAAATGAAAAATATGTCAAAAGAATTATTGGATAGGATTAATGAATTAGCTACCCCGGTTAAAATTATGCACGTCTGTGGTTCACACGAGCATACAATCATGGAAAATGGAATTAGAAGTCTTTTACCTGACGAAGTGGAAATTGTTGCAGGTCCTGGCTGTCCTGTATGTGTTGTTCCATCACGTGAAATAGATGAATGTTTGGAGTTAGTTGAAAGGGGTGTGACAATCACAACCTTCGGAGATATGTTAAGAGTTCCGGGTTCAAATGGGTCTCTTGCAGATGCAAAAGCCGAAGGTGGAGATGTGAGAATTGTCTATGGTATTAACAAAGCAATAGAAATAGCTGAAAAAGAAGACAATGATGTAGTATTTATGGCTGCAGGTTTTGAGACAACAGCACCAACAACAGCTGCCGAACTCCTAGCTACACCACCAGAAAACTTTTCAGTATTGTCCTGCCATAGATTGATACCTCCTGCAATTGATTTTTTAATTAATTCCGGGCAAACAAGTTTAAATGCATTAATCCAACCGGGACATGTTTGTACAATTATTGGAACCAAACCATTCGAATACTTCTCAAATGACTTTGGCATTCCTCAAGCAGTTGCCGGATTTAACCCTTTAGACATTTTGATGTCTGTTTACATGATTTTAAGACAAATACATAATGAAACACCAAAAATTGAAAATGAATACAAAAGAGCCGTTAGAGAAGAAGGAAATGAAATAGCTGTCAAAATGATAAATGAAGTATTTGACGTTGCAAGCAGAGAATGGAGAGGATTTCCTAAAATACCTAACTCCATCCTAGAAATTAAAGATGAATTTTCTGACTATAATGCTCGTGAAAAATACGATATTGAAGTAAAAGATGTTAAGGAAGCACCAAAAGGCTGTATCTGCGGACCTATTTTAAGAGGCCTTGCAAGACCTGAAGATTGCAAATTATTTAGAAACGAATGTAATCCTCTTCACCCAATTGGAGCCTGTATGGTAAGTAAAGAAGGAACCTGTAACATTGCACACAGGTATTCTAGAGGTTAAGCATGAAAATTGAAGCAATAGCAGTTGATATTGATGGAACCATAACAGACGATTCAAGAAAAATCTGTATTTCAGCAATCGAAGCTTTAAGGGCTGCTGAAGAAAATGGCATTCCAACAATTATAGTGACTGGAAATGTAGTTAACTATGCATATGCCGCTCAAGTTTTAATCGGCTGCAGCGGAGGACTTGTCGCGGAAAATGGTGGGATGATTTTTAAAGAAGGATATAACAACAATGCCGTTGAAATATTAGTTAACAGAGAATATATCGAACAAGCAGACACACATCTCAAAGAAAAATTAGGAGATAACTACATAAAACATGCTTCACATGACAATAATTACCGCGCTACAGAGATTGTATTCTATAAAACAATCAAAAGAGAAATTATAGAAGATGCTCTGAAAGATTATGAACATATCGATGAGTTAGAAATCTACGATAGTGGCTTTGCACTGCATATCACTGACAAAAGAGTTAATAAAGGGACTTCACTAAGACGTTTATGTGAAAAAAACGGAATCAATATGGAGAATGTGATGGCTATTGGAGATAGTGAAAATGATGAAGACTTCCTGAAAGAAGCAGGATTTAAAATAGCTGTTGGAAATGCAGATGATTCTTTAAAAGAAATAAGCACATATGCTTGCGTGAATAAATTTGGCGATGGTGTGGCTGAAGCTATTGAGAAATTTGCATTAGGTGGATGAAATGATATATGAAATTGCTGATAAATGCATGAATGAAGTTGAAAAACTATCTGATAGTTGGGAAGTTTACATAGCTAACACAGAACTTATTGAAGTCGAATCTAAAAAAGATGTTTTGAGTTTTGCTAAAGAAGAAATTGAAAGTGGTGTTGGAATTCGCATCCTTAAAGATAATAAAATGGGTTTCGCATACACTTCAGATTTAGATAAAATTCCCCAAACGGCCCAAAAGGCATTAGATAATGCAAAATTAAATAAAGTTGATGAAAATTATGAATTTGCACAAGCAAGTGAAGTTAAAGATGTTAAGGGAACTTATGATAAGAATTATGAAAATTTAACTGTTGATGAATGCTGCGAATTTATAGAAAATATTATTGAAAGAAGCAAAGAAAACAAATGTGATATCACTTTCAGCGGGTTTTCAGCATCAAAAGGCGAAGAGCTGATTTTAAACTCAAACGGAGTATCCATTTATGATAAGGGTACTGGATTTAGTGGAGGATTATCCGTTAATATTGAAAAGGACGGGCAATTTGCAACCGCTTATGATTATACTTCATCAAGGCATCTTGATATTGAATATGAAAGACTAACTGATGATGTTTGTAAGTTAGCCCACGATTCACTAAACCCAAAAGCTATTGAAACTAACGATTGCGATGTCGTCCTGGATTATTATGCCGCATCAGGACTGCTTTCAACATTTATCCAAGGATTTATTGGAGAAAATGTTTTGAGAGGAAGATCAATACTCCATGATAAAATCGGTGAAGAAATAACTGATTCAAACCTTTCCATTATTGACAATCCATTACTTGAAGGTGCAATGGGAACAACAAAAGCTGATGGTGAGGGAACAGCTTCAAAAGAAACTGTTTTAGTTGATGAAGGGGTTTTAAAATCATTTTTATATGATATTTATACTGCAAATAAGGCAGGATGTGAAAGCACTTCCAATGGATATAGGGGATCCTATTTAACAACCCCCGATATTGGTCCATCAAATCTTGAATTTAAGTTTAAAAATGAAGTCAAATTAGAAGAAATTGATAATGGATTTTTAACAACAAGTGTTTTAGGAGCACACACGGCAAATCCAATTTCTGGTGATTTCTCAGTAGAAGCCAATAATGCATTTACTATTGAAAACGGAGAAATTACTGAAGGTGTTAAAAAAGCGATGATTTCTGGAAACATCTATGATTTAATGAAAAAAGGTGATGCGTTAAAATCTGAAGTAAAACAGAAAGGATCATTTATTATCCCCAAATTACTTGTACATGACTTAAAAGTTATTGGATTGTAATAATATGAACGAAAGACTAAAAGAATTGCTCAATATTTCACCTGACGAAGCAACTAAAGAAGATAACGAGGAGTTAATTGAAGAAATTAAAACTGCACAATTGATTATGCCTATTGAAATTACATCAATGATTGATATTAATGATGCTAAAGTAGGAGACATTATTGAAATAGATGGAGGACTGAGATTTATACCTCAAAAAATAATCGATGAGGACAATAATCTATTTATCCCATTATTCAGTGATGATTCAGAAGTTTATGGCCATACTTCTGCAATTGATATCTACACCAAAGATTTGGCTGAGATGATTGATGACAATCCCGAAAATATTGCTGGCGTGGTTTTAAATCCATTTAGTAACTTTAGTGTAACCCTACCAATGGATTCTTTTTTAGGTTTATTTAAAGAAGATTATTAAATCTTCTCTAATTTTTTTCTATATCTATCTAATGATGAAGGACTATAATCATTTGTGACATGTTTAGATGTCAATACTTTTGACTCATCAAATATTTTTTCCTTATCTTTAATTGCATTATCAATATCATTTTCCAACTGTTTTATTCTATTTTCAAAAGCAATCTCTGTTTTTAAAATGTTTACATCGGTTTTTCTAGATATTTTTTCAATTTCCTTATCTACATCAAAGTCATCATTAGACATTTAATCACCCTACATTTCAATAATAGGCAATTGTATTTCAGTGACAAATTCTTTTTCATCATCACAATTATAGAAGTTTTTAATTAAGACTTCTTTTGGTGAACCGATAATATCATAATTATTCTTTTGAGCAACATCCACCAACTCTGCATAAGTATCTAAGATATTATCAGTTGGTCCTTCATGTATTCCACATAACATTTTATGTCCAACCATATCTACAACGCGGATAATATCTTTTTCATCTTCATCACCTTTAAGGACGATTCCTACATCAAAAACGGCATCCCCCTCATTAACTTCATGTCTTGGTGAGAAATAAATAACGAACGGTTCGCTTAAAACCTCAATTTCTTCAGCTTCAACCCAACCCATAATTTTAGAAATTAATATGCCTAAATCTTCGATAGGCCCTTTATAATTAATAACTGCCAATTTTTGATCAGGAATTAATTTGACTTCATGTTCCATACTTTTCACCTTAAAATAAAATTTGATAATTATTATTAAAAAACATTATTATTTATTGAATAAATAAACTTCCACTTTCTCTCCTTCATCAAGCAATTCGACGGATTTTTCTACTTTAACGTATCCATCAGCACTAGACAATGAAAATATTGCACCAGAATCTTTAAATATAGGTTGCACTTCTTCACCATCAACTTTTACGAGCTGATATTGCATACGTCCGACAGGAGAGTGAATCCTCCTTGTCATGACGCCTTTAACTACCTTTTGCTCAAATTCTTTTTGGATACCTGCCATTTTTGCCAATGATGGTGCTACAAATGCATTGAATATCATTAATGCAGATACTGGGTTTCCTGGAAGTCCGATAACTAATTTTTCATTAATTATGCCAACAATTGTTGGTTTTCCAGGTTGAACTGAAATTCCGTGAATGTAAACTTCTCCCAATTCATCTAAAACGTGCTTCATCACATCTCCAAGTCCTGCGGAAGTACCTCCTGAGCATAAAAGAATATCAACATCATTTATGGATTCTTGGATTTTTTCTTTTACTTCCCCATAATGATCACGAACAACACCCAAAAATCTTGCATCCGCACCGCAGGAAATTGCATCGTTTTTAATCATGTTGCCGTTTACATCATAGATTTTTCCAAATGGGAGGTCTTCCCCCTGCATTGTAATTTCATTACCTGATGAAATAATACCCACTGACGGTTTTTTGTAAACTTCGATTGTTTTAAATCCTTGAGACAACAAAACCCCAATTCTGCCAGGAGTCAAAATGTCACCTTTCTTAAGAATTAGTTTTCCTTCTTCAATGTCGGAGCCTTTCTTTGCAATATCCTGGTATGGGGTTGCGGTTGTTAACAAATTGACTTTATCATCAAACTTTTCGGAGTATTCTACCATCACAACAGCATTCGCACCTTCAGGTACGGCTGCACCTGTACTGATTTCAACACACTTACCTTTCTCAACCACCTTGTCAGTAATGGATCCCGCTTCTAAAAAATCAATTATCTCTAAAGTATTAGGTGATTCTTCAGAAGCTCCAAAACTATCTTCAGACAAAATTGCAAATCCATCTTTTAACGCCTTATCAAAAGGTGGAAAATCCATTCTGCTATAAACATCATTAAATAATACCCTACCATAAGCATCTTCACAATTAATCTCTTCTGTTTGAGGCTTACAGTATTTATCGAATAAATCTTGAATAATGTCGTGTGCTTCTTCGCACTCCTTTATTTTTAAAAATTCAGTTCCCATTTAAGCACCTTTTTTCTAAAATCAATACATTAATATATAGTATATTAATAAATATATAAATAATTTATACAAATGAGAGAGTTATATAAATTGGAGGAGAGTATTTGTCTAAACATAATAATAATCAACAAGAATATAGAAGAGTAAGAACACCTAAAAAGGGAGAAATACCTGGTGTAGTTGAACAAATCATGGGACATGGAAAACTAAAAGTCAGATGTGCAGACGGACATATCAGAATGACGAGAATCCCTGGAAAAATGAAAAAACGTATTTGGATTCGTGAAGGAGACGTTATCCTTGTAAAACCATGGGATTTCCAAACTGACGAAAAAGGAGACGTGATTTGGAGATACACCAAAACCGAGTCAAACTGGCTCGAAAGAAAAGGTTACTTAAAAATGTAACCACACCATTTCCTATTTTTAATGATTTTAATGGATCCTAAAGTAGCCAAAGCTGATGCCAAACATCAAAAACTGCATTCACAAAAAAGAAAAAAAGACAGTTCCGATAGAAAAACGGGAAATGAGATTTTTGATAAATTAACCTTAGAAACACTATACAAACTGGCTAATCAAGGATACATTGACATTTTAAACGGAGCCATAAGTACAGGCAAAGAGGCCAATGTCCTTACAGGCATCACCGACGATGAAAAATTCGTTGCCGTTAAAATCTACAGAATAGCCACTTCTGATTTTAAAAAGATGAATTACTATCTAAATGGGGATCCAAGATTTAACGTGAAAACCAAAAATAAACGTAAAATCATTTACTCCTGGGTAACTAAAGAGTTTAAAAACCTTAAAAGATTATATGATGCTGGAGTGAATGTTCCGGAACCTATTACAAGTGCCAATAATGTCTTATTAATTGAATTTATTGGGGACGAAAATGGAAATCCCTGCCAACCGGTTAAAAACCAAAAACCTGAAAATCCAGACGAATTTTGGGATAAATTACTTGTCCAATTGAAAAGATTCGTTAATGATGCCAAGCTAGTCCATGGCGACTTATCCAATTATAATATATTAAATAAAGATGAAACTCCAGTTATAATTGATGTTTCACAATCAGTTGTTTTAGATAACCCTATTTCTAAAGAATTGCTTGAAAGAGACATTAATACTCTCGTTAATGAATACATCCGTTTAGGTGTTAAAACTAGTTTTGAAGAAGTTTGGGAATATGTGAGTCCTAAATTTTAATAGTGTAAAATCAGTTTCATTAAAGGTTTAATTATCCTGCAAATAGTCTGAGGACATATATGCGACAAATATTTGGGTAACAGAAAAGCAGTTATTTTTGCAATGTTGGACTTGTTATCGGCGGAAACTGGTTGCTGCTTAGAAACAAAATGATTAAATTGTCAAATAATGCATTATGAAATCAAGATTGTAATTGAACTTCATGAATCAAAAGGATATATATATAGATAAAAAAATATATCAATAAATGAACAATTAATAAATATATTTAAAAAAAATTAGGAAAATGGGGTAGATAGTATAAATATCAATAGAAAAAAATCATTAATACGTTCAAATGAACTTGATAAAATAGCTATTGATGATATAACACATAAATCAAATGTTAGGACAGGATTTAGTGAATTTTCTAAAAAATTATATGCCAATACTAAAAATAAAATTTTACAAGAATTAGGTGCAAGTGAAAAAGATTGGAACAATCCTAAATGGCAATTAAAAAATCGAATTTGTAATGTAGACGAACTTTCGAAATACACTAACTTTACAGATGAAGAATATGAGAATATAGAAAAAGTTAGTGAAAAATATAGGTTTGCAATAACTCCATATTATTTTTCATTGATTGATTTTGACAATCCGAATTGTCCGATAAAATTGCAATCCCTTCCGGACATCAGGGAATTCAATGAATTTGGACAATTGGATCCGATGAATGAAGAGCAATCCAATCCTTCAGGAAAAATAACCAGAAGATATCCCAATAAATTAATTATCAATGTTACTAATGCTTGTCCCATGTATTGTAGACACTGCCAACGTCGCAGATTAATAGGTAATGTAGATAAAAATAGTTCTAAAAAAGACATTGATGAATCAATAGAGTTTATTAAAAATAATCAGACAATCAGAGAAGTATTAATTACGGGAGGAGATGCATTATTATTACCCAATGATAAATTAAAAAACATATTCGATAAGCTATCCAACATTAGCCATGTTGAAATAATAAGAATCGGTACAAGAACATTGGCAACTCTTCCATTTAGAATTGATAATGAACTTGCTTTGTTACTTAGAAAATATAAAGTGCAAGTTTCAACACAATTTAATCATGCATGCGAGATTACTCCAGAAGCTGTTAAGGCAATTGAAACATTAGTCGACCATGGAGTACTTGTAAGAAACCAGATGGTTTTATTGCATAATGTCAATGACGATAAATACTGTATTCAAAAGACCAATGAAAAATTGCAAAAGTATCGTGTAATCCCATATTATCTGTTCCATCCAAAAGATATTAAAAGTACACAACATTTCCAGGTTGACATTTCTAAAGGTTTGGAGATTATGAAACACTTAGAAGGCAGAACAAGCGGTATGTGTAAACCTACATATGTATATAATGCACCACAGGGCCTTGGTAAAGTACCTTTAGTGCCAATAGAAAATATTGAATATGCTGAAAACGGATATAAATTCTCTACGTGGGAAAATAAAACGATTAAAAAAAAAAGAAATTAAAATGTGATTTTTAGAATTTAAAAAAAAGAAAAAAGGGAATTATTTATTTGAATATAATAATCCCATTACCCTATTTGAGTAGAATAATAACCATGCATCCAAAACAGCTGCAATTATTGGTACAATAGTAAGCAATAAATCTTTGGAAATAATTCCGAAAATTATTGAAAGTACTAATGTTAATAAGAATACAATTATTAAACCTACTAGTTCAGCAATTATAATGGTTATGATTACTTTAAAAACACCAATTTCTGTTAAGTCTCCAATAGCTCCAGGAATATCTAAAGCATGAGATAAACTGTCTGTTTTGGCTAATCTGCATATTCCCATGTATAAAACAAATGCAAATATTATACTAAGGATTAATCCTACGATTATTCCAACATCTTTGCTGATATACATCAAAATTACAGTAATTATCGTCGGAATAATCATATAAACAATAGCAACAATTATATATTTTAAACCGTTGATTATTTGCCTTGCTAAATCAATTCCCGGTGCATCTTCACGCAATTCAATTCCAAATTTTACAATATCTAGAGAAAATCCTAATAATAACAAAAACAGGCACAGAATTATAATTATTCCAATGATACTTAGTGCACCTATTGAAAATGAACTAAAATTCAATGACATAACCGCTCCAAGACCGGTAAATATCGCTACTATTCCAATAAGCAAACCTAAAAGCAAATAGATTATTAATGCTTTTATATTATTAATCGGATATACAATAGCATCTTTTATAGTTTCCATCAAATCCATTTCTTTATCCTCCTTTTTAGTTGTCATATAATATATTTAATCAAATATATATGTATGCCGGTTATTTTATCTTTTTTTAGAAATATATGAAAATTATTCAATATTAATGGATAATTATCCTATTATGCCCCTTCTTTAAAAAAAAATCAATTGATGCAAAAACTTTATTAATCACTATAAATTAAAAAGAAGTATTAAATAGAATTTTTTACAAATTATTAATTACAAAGGTGATAAGAATGCCTGAAACTGATTATTTAAAGATACCACAAAATAGGGTAGGTGCATTGATTGGTGCAAATGGGGAAGTTAAGAAATCCATTGAAAAATTAACTGGCACTATCCTTGATATCGATAGTGAGGACGGGACAGTTTACATCTCCCCTCGTGAAGACATGGAAGATCCTTTAGGTGTTTGGAATGCCAATCATATCGTAAAGGCTATTGCTCGCGGCTTCAATCCGGAAGTTGCTATGAAACTAGTTCATGATGACATTTATCTTGAAATAATGAAATTGCCGCTTTATATCGGTAAATCCAAAAAAGCTTTAGCCAGACACAAAGGTAGAATCATCGGTAAAAACGGTAAAACTCGCGAACTAATTACTGAGTTGGCTGAAGTTGATATGGCAGTTTACGGTAAAACTGTGTCCTTAATTGGTGAAATGGAAAATGTTTTGGTTGCTAAAGAAGCAATTGAGATGATTCTTAATGGATCAAGACATAAATCCGTTTATGCATTTTTGGAAAACAAAAAAGAAACACTTAAGCTTAAAGAGTTTAAAGATCTTGTCGGTATCCATGATGATAAAATTGAATTTAAAGATGGTATCGATTTTGATGAAGAAACTTTGCAGTAACATTTCTTACATGTTACTACATTTCTTTTTTTACACTGATTTTTTACACCACCATTAAAATAATGATATATAATTAGAAAATTATCGTTATGAATAGCAAAATATTATATACTTCAACCAATATATATAGGTAACATAGTGTAAAAACTATATTTTTTACAATTTTTTATTATTAGTTTATTGTATATTTTGAATCACATAGGTAGAGTACTGTAAAAATATTACTTATCAAATGCTCTCGGATGTTATTTATATACTCATGAAATTAATAATTTTAATTATAGAAATTCTATAAAATTTTAAGGAGGAAAAAATTTTGGAACAGCAACAATTAGGACTTGATTGGGATGAAGACTTTCAAAGATTAACACCATCACAGTTCTTTAGAAAAAACAAACAGATGTTAGGGTTCACTGGTAAAATTCGTTCATTAACTATCGTATTTCACGAATTAATAACCAACAGTTTTGATGCAGCCGAAGAAGCTGGAATATTACCCGACATTGACATCGAATTAAAACGTGTTGACAAAGAACACTATATCTTAAGACACAAAGATAACGGACCAGGAATTCCTGAAGATTATGTAATGCAAGTATACTGTACTATGTTTGCAGGATCAAAATTCAGAAACATCCAATCAAGAGGACAACAGGGTTTAGGTTGTAGTGGTTGTGTATTATTATCACAAATGACTACTGGTAAACCTGCCCGCGTAATTTCCTGTTATGAAGAAGGAGGAAAAATCAAAGGAGTGAAAATGAAATTCCAAATGGATGTTGAAAACAACACAGGAATTTTAATGGAAAGAGAAGATTATCCTGCTGAATCAACAGGAGTTTGTATTGAATTACAATTTAAAGATGTTTCCTACTCCATGGCCGAACAGGGTGCTTTTGAATACATCAGAAGAACCATGATTGGAAATCCTCATGCTAAAATTACATTTAGAGATCCAACAGGACACAAATATATCTTTAAAAGGGCGGCAGACGTTGTTCCAGTACAACCAAAAGAAGTATTGCCTCACCCTAAAGGTGTAAGTGCTGACGATTTAATGACCATGGCTAAAAATACGGACAAAAGAAGATATAAAAGTATGCTAACATCTTCAATGTCAAGAATGTCAAATAAAAGAGTCGATGAAATCGCTGAAATGACTGGAATTGATATGAACAAACGTCCAAAAGCTATGACATTCCCTGAAGCAGAGGCTATTGTACACTGCTTTAAGAAAATGAAATTCATGGCTCCTCCTACCGACGGACTCATACCAATTGGATCAGAACAAGTTGAAAAAGGTATGAAACAAATCCTTAAACCGGAATTTGTAACTACAATTACAAGAAAACCTGTTACATACGCAGGAGGTGTAAGTTTCATTATTGAAGCCGGACTAGCTTACGGTGGAAATGCAGGAAGAGTAGTTAATGAACAGAGAAAATCAGAAATCATGAGATTCGCTAACAGAGTTCCATTAACATTCGATGCAGGAAGCTGTGCTATTACAGAAGCTTTAAAAAGTATTGATTGGAAACGTTACGGTTTAAAAGACCTTGACAGCACCCCAATAACTCTATTTGTTAATATTATTTCAACACAAGTTCCTTACCTTTCAACAGGTAAGCAAAGTGTTTCACCAGAACCTGAAATTGTCCAGGAAATCAGACAGGCTACCATGAAATTGGCACGTCAACTCCAAAAACATATCAGAGCCAAAAGGGCGGCTAAAGAAAAAGAAAAACGTTCTAAAGTATTCGAAGAATACGTTCCTGTAATTATTGAAGAAGCTGCAAAACTTGGTGAAACCGGAGTTCCTGACTATCAGGACGTTCTTGTGAAGGTAACTAAAAGAGCTCTTGCCGAATTGCTCGGTGAAAAAGTTGAGGAAGAAGAGGAAGAAGAAGAACTTGATGCAATCATCATGGAAGAGCTTGATGAACGCGGATATGCAGTTGATGAAGAACATAGTAATCTTAACTTCGACGAAGATGAAGAAGAAGGAGAATATGAAGAATAGGTGGTTATATGGCTGAAATAAAACAAGAAGGCAAATCACATAAAGAACTCAGAAAAGAATACACTTTCAATAAATTAAAAGGTTTAGGTCAAGAAATCATTGAAGAAATTGAAAAACAAAAAGTCCCTTCAGTTAGAGTTCCTTCAAGAGGTACTGGTAATATCGTATACGATGATGCAAAAAGATACTATGTTTTAGGTGACAGATACGGTAGAAGATCTCTTGGTAATGTTAAACAAATTAGAAAATTGGGCCAAATGGTTTATGTTGCTAACTTCTGTAAAGATTTGGTTGCAAGAGAAAAAACCGCAACCATAAGGGAAATGTATTACGTTTCTGAAGGTTGGGGAATTAGTTTTAAAAACCAACAGGAATCCAACATTGTTGGAGAAGACTTGGAAGTAACATTAGGTACCACCCGTGAAGATTTAGGATTAATGCCAGAAGAAGACGGAGCATCCGTTTACGGAGACATTACATTATTAGATGATGATGTTGAAATTAACGCTTCAAAAGCAGGAAAATCCGGTTATACCATTTCTCCTACTATTGACCAAGTAGAATTTTTAGATTGCGGTGTTGAAAGGGTTATTGCTGTGGAAACCATGGGTATGTTCCACAGGATGGTTCAAGAAAATGCTAACGAAAGATTTAACACATTAATTGTTGGACTTAAAGGACAAGCAGCTCGTGCTACAAGAAGATTCATCAAACGTGTTAATGAAGAGTTAGATTTACCTGTTTATATCTGTAACGACGGAGACCCTTGGGGATTCCACATTGCACAAGTTATTATTTCTGGAAGTGCAAAATTAGCTCACGTAAATCACGATTTAGCTACTCCAAATGCTAAATTTATGGGAGTAACTGCATCAGACATTATCAATTATGATTTACCTACCGATAAACTCAAAGACGTTGACGTTATGAGATTAAAAGAGCTTTCTAAAGACCCAAGGTATAAAAGCGATTTCTGGCAAACTGAAATTAAAAAAATGCTTAAAATCGGTAAAAAAGCAGAACAGCAATCTTTCTCAAAATACGGGCTTGAGTATGTTGTTGATACATACTTCCCTGAAAAATTAGAACAATTGGAAAATTAAATCTAAAATTTTCCTTCTTTTTTTATTTTTAAGAACTACTCAAAATTATTTTTTATCAGCCCATTGGGCAAATATATGTGCTTTTTATGAATCAAAGGTGAATCTCTTTTCCATAGTGTTTATATTATTGTTTGAATAATAATAGCATATAGTATTAAAATACTTAAGGAGGTTTTTTAATTAAATCTAAGATTTTGATACTGCTATTAGTATGTATTATGGCTCTTTTGAGTTTATCTTGTGTTAACGCGGAAAATATTGGAAATTCAACAGGTGAATTACAATCAACCCCAAATACAAACCCCGTAACTCAAAATACTTCAAACACAGCATCCTTTTTGGTATTGGATAACGATGCCGATAAAGAAAACATTAAAATTGGCAAAGTAGTCACATGGGAAGTTAGTGTAATAAACTTAGGTAATGAAACAGCAAAAGGTGTAACCGTATATAATCAGTTACCTGAAGGATTATCTTATGTTAGTCACACTACAACTAAAGGAACATTTAATCCAAAAACCGAGATTTGGGATATCGGAGATTTGTCAGTTAACGATGGCGAAGTATTTTTATACATTAAAACTAAAGCCATAACCGTTGGAGAAAAAATCAACAAAGCTAATTTAACCTGCACTTCTATTAATTTAAATGAAAATGAAAGTTATGAAGAAGAAGAAATCGACGTTGAATACTATCCACCAGCAAAACCAGTTAATTTTTTAAAATCCACATATAAAGCAGGAAATCCTCTCTCATTAATTTTACTTTCATTATTTGGAATTTTTATTACATTTTTTGCGAAATCGAAGAAATAAAAAAAATACTTTTTTAGAAATGTTTAAACATTTCTTTTTTTTGAGACTGACTCATATAGAAACTGGACAAACAACAAACAAAATACCTAAAGAAAAATTATATAAAAAATAAGTTTAAGTCATCTTTTTTGTAAAAACTTTTAAAAAATCTTATATATTATTCCACACAAAAATTTACATATTGAGTAGTTATTTTATGAAAATTAAACAATATGTAGGTTTTAAAAGATGTTAATGAATGAAAAGCCAAAACTGGATAAACACCATTATAGAATTTTTGCCCTGAGTTGGGCAGGTTGGGTATTTGACTTCTATGATTTAGTATTATTTACTTTTTTAATATCAGAACTTCAAAGCAGTTTAAACATTAGCGCAGAAATGATTTCTTTATGTTTGGGCGTTTCCTTATTTGCTACGGGGTTAGGTGGAATTATCTTTGGAGCATTAGGCGATCGATATGGTCGTAAGAAAGTACTGCAATGGACAATCATTATTTATTCCATAGGTACATTATTATGTGCTTTTTCATGGTCCTTTTATTCATTAGTACTATTCAGATTAATCACAGGATTGGGCGTTGGTGGAGAATGGGCTACTGGCCAAACCTACATCAACGAAACATTTCCAGATGAGTTAAGAGCCAAATTTGGAGCATTCATGCAATCTGGAGCGCCAATCGGTGTGATTTTAGCTTCAATAGTCGGAGGCCTTTTGACCCCTATAATTGGTTGGAGAGCAACATTTTTAGTTTCAATACTTCCTGCACTCACAGTTGTTTTCATAAGAAGATACCTTAAGGAATCTGATGTTTGGATTGAAAATAAAGACGAATACGCCAATAAAAGTATTCTCAACGAATTTAAATTATTGGTTTCAAAAGAATACAGAAAAATATTCCTCATTTCTTTGATATTGTGTATATTTGGTATGTCCGCATATTGGTTTACATATTCCTGGTTACCAACCTATCTTGCTAAGGAAAGAGGATTGGCATTGATTGGTACTACTTTTGGAATCATATTAATCCAATGCGGAGATTTCACGGGATATACGACTTTCGGTTTTGTGGCTGAAAAGCTTGGAAGACGTCCCGCATTTACAATTTACAGCTTTATCATGGCAATCGGTATTGCAATGATAACCCTTTTCTGGAATCAAATCGATAAAATTCCCGAATTGATATTCGTATTCATGTTTTTAACAGGTTTCGGAACAGGATACTTCGGCGGATTTGGAGCATTATTCTCAGAGCTGTTCCCTACAAAAATCAGAAATACTGCTGTTGGAACGGTATTCAATCTTGCACGTGGAGCGCAATTCATTACACCTGTAATCATAACTATTATTGCAACATACTTCGATTTAAGCTATGGAATAGCAATTGCTGCAATGTTTGCATTCCTTGTTGGTATTTGGATTTGGGTATTCCCTGAAACTAAAGGAACAAGCATTAATGAATTGGATTGAAATTGGGATTAACTCCCAATTAATTTTTTTATTGTTATTATAATGCTGTTTAACCCTAAAGCCTCAGATAACTTATTTTATTCTCAATTTAACTATGGGAATATAAAATTAGAATAGTTTCTCCAGTTTTTGGAAAATGAAGAATTTTAAAAATGAAATTTAAAATATATTTAAGAAATTTTAGAATATTCCTCAATTTCAAGACTAGGAATTTTATCATAGACTTTCCACAAAAAATAATGGAGAAATCTTTATATACTAAAAGATTCATATACCCTAGTAGGTATAGGTTGTGTTATTTTGAAAGAATGTATGGATAGTGAAAATTTACACAGAAGACTAAAAAAAATCATCGGCCAAATCAATGCAATTGACCGCATGATTGATGAAGATATTCCCTGTGAACAAATCTTAATGCAAGTTAACGCTTCAAAATCAGCTTTACATAAGGTTGGATACATTATTGTAGAAGGACACCTTGAACATTGTGTAAAAGAAGCCATTAATGATGGTGATGCGGATGAAGCATTAAGTGATATCTCAACAATATTAGAATACTACTCCAGACTATAATTTTTTTTAAAGTAACCATATACCCCATAGGGTATATCTATACTAATGGGGCTGTTTAATATGAATCTCACATTTGATAAACGTGAAAAAAAAGACATAATATTAATAGTTATATCCGTGATAAGCCTATTGACCAGTTTTTTTATGTCAATAGAGTATTTATCATGGATAGCTATTATATTATGCGGAATACCTATATTTAAAGGATGTATCGGAGGCATGATTAGGAAATTCGATATAAAAGCAGATTTGCTTGTATCCATTGCCATAATCGCTTCCATAATAATTGGAGAATTATTCGCAGCAGCTGAAATTGCTACAATTATGGCTATTGGGGGATTCATGGAAGAATACACAGTGAAAAAAACTCGAGGAAGAATAGAAGAACTCATAAAAATGACTCCCCAATTTGCAACAAGAATTAAAAACGGAACTGAAGAAAGAATACCTGTTGGGGACATAAATGTTGGGGATATAATAAAAATATTTCCCGGCGAAAGCATTCCAACAGACGGAATTATAATTAATGGAGAAAGCTCAATAGATCAAAAGACATTAACTGGAGAATCATTTCCAGCAGATAAAAAAGAAAATGATGAGGTATATAGTGGAACAATCAATCTTTACGGATCATTTACAATGAAAGCAACTAAAATCAGCCAAGAGAGTTCTCTTCAAAAGTTAATTGAATTGATTGAAACCGCTAAACCAGACAATGCAAAGATTGTTCGCCAAGCCGACAAATGGGCAACAATGATTGTTGTGATTGCGTTTATATCTTCAGTACTGACCTACTTATATACTTTTGAAATCATTAGGGCAGTTACCATTTTAGTAGTTTTCTGCCCATGCGCATTAGTTCTTGCAACACCGACTGCAATCATGGCAGCAATTGGAAATCTAACAAGACATGGTATTTTAGTAAAAGATGGGCAATCAATAGAAGAATTAGCACATGTTGATGAATTGGTTTTCGATAAAACTGGAACGCTAACATACGGAACCCCAAAAGTTGTAAAAGTCATTTCAGATGAACCTAAAGAAATGATGTATTTGGCTGCATCCCTAGATTCAAAATCCGAACATCCAATAGCTAAATCCATAGTGAAATATTATGATGAAGGCGAATTAGCAGAAGTAACTAACTTTAAGATGCATATCGGCAAAGGAGTCAGCGGAATCATAAACGGTTCAAGAATTGTTGTCGGAAATAAGAAACTATTAGAATTAGAAAATATAGCTTTAAAATCTGATGATGAAACTAAAAACGGCGAAATTGTAATATATGTAGCTAAAAACTCAGAAATTATTGGAAAAATATTGCTTAGAGATACATTGCGGACAACTTCAAAAGAAACAATCTGGAAACTGAAAGGGCTAAGAATCAAAACAGCACTGCTTACTGGAGACAATGAAGAAACGGCGAAATCCATCGCACGCGAAACGAAAATCAGAAATGTCAAATTCAATTGCTTACCCGAAGATAAGCTAGAATATATTGAAAGAGAACAGACATTAGGGCATAAAGTCGCAATGATTGGGGATGGGATAAACGATGCACCATCCTTAAGAAAAGCAGATGTGGGAATAGCTATGGGAGACATTGGAAGTGACATAAGTGTTGAAACGGCAAATATAACATTAATTAACGATAACATCAAGGATATTCCTCATTTGATTAGAATTGCAAGAAAAACTGTCCAAATAATAAATATTGGCATAGGATTTGCATTATCCCTAAATTTAATAGCTATGGGATTGGCTATTTTAGGCTATTTAAATCCTATTGAAGGAGCGTTAATCCACAATATAGGCTCCGTTTTTGTAATAATATGCTCTTCATCATTAATCAATTACAAGATATCCTCAAAGAATGATAAAAAATTAGCTAAAAAAAATTTAAATAAAACAAAATTAAAATATAATTATAAAAAACCTGGAGGATTTTAATATGGCAATTGAAGAAAAAGAAATTAAAGTTGTAGGAATGCACTGTCCTTCCTGCGTTAATGCGGTACAATTATCATTGACAGATGTTGATGGAGTTGAAGAAGCAAAAGCAGATTTAGACTCAGGAATTACTAAAATTAAATTAGATACTGATAAAGTTAGTGATGCTGACTTAAGTGAAGCTGTAGAAGAAGCAGGATTTAAAGTAGAATAGTCCTATTTCTTTTCTTTTTTATTTTAAATTGAACCAATACTCACCATTAAAAACCGATTTCAAATATCAAATTATATATAATTAAAAAGATAAAATTTTAACCATAGATTAAATTCTAAATAATTAAAGGGATTAAAATGAAAACTGTTGCAATTAATGGTTATGGAACCATAGGGAAAAGAGTTGCTGATGCTGTTTCAGCTCAAGATGATATGAAAGTAATTGGTGTTAGTAAAACAAGACCAAACTACGAAGCAAGAACTGCAGTTGAAGAAAAAGGCTATCCTTTATATATTGGAATTCCTGAAAGAGAAGGAATGTTTAAAGAGGCTGGAATTGAAATCGCAGGTACAGTTGAAGACATGATACAAGAAGCTGATGTTGTTGTTGACTGTACTCCAGGAAGTATCGGACCGCAAAACCTTGAAATGTATAAAAAGGCTGGCGTGAAAGCCATTTATCAAGGTGGTGAAGACCACGATTTGACCGGACTTTCATTTAACGCCTTTTCAAATTATGATGACTCCTATGGTGCAGATTACACTAGAGTTGTATCCTGTAACACTACCGGATTAACCCGTACATTAAGTACTATCGATCCAATCGCAGACATTAAAAAAGTTAGAGCCGTAATGGTCAGGAGAGGATCAGACCCATCTGAAATTAAAAAAGGTCCAATCAACGCTATTGTGCCAAATCCTCCAAAAGTGCCATCTCACCACGGCCCTGATGTAAAAACCGTAATGAATGGAATTGACGTAACAACAATGGCATTGCTCGTGCCTACAACATTAATGCACCAACACAACATCATGGTTGAAATTAACAATGAAGTTGAAACCGATGAAATTGTTGAAGCATTAGAAAAACGTTCAAGAGTAATTGTTGTTTCAGCTGAAGAAGGATTAGGTTCTACTGCTGAATTAATGGAATATGCTAAAGAATTAGGAAGAAATAGAAATGATTTATATGAAATTCCAGTATGGAAAGAATCCATTAACGTAGTTGGAAATGAATTATTCTATATGCAAGCAGTACACCAAGAATCTGATGTCATTCCAGAAAACATTGATGCTATTCGTTCACTTCTCGAAATGGAAAGTGACAACGAAAAATCAATAGCTAAAACCAACAAAGCAATGGGAATTTTCTAATTCCCTTAATTTACTTTTTTAACCACCATTTTACTTATTTTATCGATACTATGAAAAACAAGGTATTTTTTGGACCTGCCGGAAGCCCCGTTAACTACAAAGGCGCAGCATATAAAGCTCCAAAATACATACAGAGAATTGGCCTTGATTCCTATGAATACCAGTCTCCTTATGGAGTTAGGATTGGTGAAAAAGCTGCTAAAATCTTAAAAGAGGAATCCGAGAAATTTGATATATTAATTTCAATGCATGGTCCATATTATATTAACTTATGTGCAAAAGAAGAAGAAAAAATAGAAAAAAGCATAGGTCATTTAATAGCTACTGCACGTGCCGGCGAATGGATGGGCGCTTACCGTTTAGTTTTCCATCCCGGATTTTATACAAATCGAAAACCTGAAAAAGCAATGGAAATATCCAAACAAACAATCAATCGTTTATTTGAAGAGCTTGAAAAAGAAGGGATTGAAGAATTTACTTTCGCTCCGGAAACGACAGGAAAACGTACTCAACAGGGAAACATTGAAGAAATTGTGGAATTATGCTCAAGCTTTGATCATTTTGAACCAACAATTGATTTTGCCCACATTCATGCTCGCGGACGAGGATATCTAACTAAAAAAGACGATTATAACTGCATCTTTTCAACAATTGAGGACAAGTTGGATGTTGACCGTCTGCACTGTCATTTTACGACGATTGAATATGGCAAAGGCGGAGAAGTCAAACATCACACCTTAGATGAAAGTGATGAATACGGTCCCCAAATTGGAGATTTGCTGGCCAATCTAATCGATAACGGTTGGAATGCCAACATCATTTGTGAAACTCCTCTAAGAGATATTGATGCACTTAAAATGAAAGAATTATATGAAAGCATGATTTAAGGCGATCTAATGAACGAAAATAAAACATCATGGATACCTTTGATACTGGTTGCCTTTGCATCATTTATCATTGCACTGGACGCCACATTCATGAACGTTTCAATCTCACAACTCGTCATTGATTTGAATACTGATGTTGGAACCGTTCAGACAATTATCAGTTTTTATACATTGATTACAGCATCATTAATGTTAATAAGCTCAAAAATGCAAGATATTTCTGGTAAAAAGAAGATATTTTTAATTGGAGCCCTTACTTATGGAACAGGAGCATTAATTGCATCTTTAAGTCAGAACGCACTGATGCTATTCTTTGGATGGTCATTACTGGAAGGTATCGGTGGAGCATTAATGACACCTGCCACCATCTCAATTATTAGTGGAACCTACGATGGAGAGATGCGTACAACCGCCCTTGCAATCTGTAGTGCAATTATTGGTATTGCCGCTGCAATCGGGCCACTATTCGGTGGAGTAGTTACGACATTCTTAAGCTGGAGATATGGTTTCGTGTTTGAACTGCTCATTATTGCTGTCATATTTGTATTTAGAAATAAAATCCCAACATTTGAGTCTACAGCAAGCATGAAAGATTTAGATAAAACAGGTTCTATCTTATCAATTTTAGGGTTAATCCTGTTTGTTTTAGGAATTTTATCATTATCCAAAAACTTTACTTTAAGTATCGGATTGATTGTTGTAAGCATTTTTGTTTTAATCGGATTTGGAAAATTTGAAATTAAAAGAAAGAAAAAAGGCAAAATTCCATTATTTGACATTACATTGCTAAAAGATAGGAATCTATCCGTTGGAACAGTAATCAGATTAATCACCGCAATAACTATAGCCGGTTCATTATTTTCCGTGTCAATCTATTTACAGACCGTATTGGGGTTATCCGCATTCATGACAGGTCTGGTATTACTTCCATTTACCATAGGATTGTTGCTATTTGCTGTGATTGCACCGAAATTGGCCATAAAATTAAACCACAAAATAATCATGTTAATAGGTTTTGCAATAGCAATAGCCGGATGTTTACTTTTAAGCCATCAGTTTACATTAACTACAAGATTCACAGACATACTTCCAGGAATGTTAATATCTGGAGCAGGCCTGGGATTCCCAATGGCTTTGGGTATTGACATTACAATTTCAAACATACCTTCCGAAAGCCAAAACAGTTCATCAGGATTTGTAACTACTGGCCAAAGTTTGGGAATGTCCATGGGAACAGCAATAATCGGTGCAATATTAATTATTGGTGCAGTTGGAGGAATGCATGATGCCATTAACACTTATGCGCCAAATAAGGTAAGCGATCAACAGTTCCATGACAATATACATGTTTACTTTGAAAAATTAGGTCACGTTAATACGACCGAACTTAAAGGCGAAACCAGCTTGAAAGAAAAAATTGTCAGTAAAATTATCCAAGATGCAATGGCTTTGATAATGCAGGTAACTGCATTGTTGCTGGCCATAGGCGGTGTTTTGACACTGACCCTGGAAGACCGGAAAATAAAAGGATAATTTTACTTATCCTTTATTTTTTTAACTTTAAAATAACCAATTCGGAATCAGTACCCCATCTCATTGGAGTGTCCATTGACCCCACACCAGTCGTTACATGCAAATATTTGCCCAAACTATTTTTAAACAATCCCCTATTATATTCAAAGAGTATTTCTGCAAAGTTTACTGCAGGATAGAACTGTCCTCCATGAGTGTGGCCTGATAGCTGAATATCAAAGCCTATTTTTGAAAATTCCTGCCAATAATAGGGAACATGGTAATTGATAATATTTACAAATCCTCCCTTAATTAAGGATTCATCAATTTTGGGAACTGCCCTATCTCCAAAACTGAACGTCAAGCCAAAAATGTTCAAGCATTCAAATTCCATTGATTCATTATCTAAAATAATAATTCCTGCTTTTCTGCATGCTTTAATTACATTTTCAAGACCCGGATAGAAATCATGGTTTCCTGGGGTGAATACAATTGGCATGTTAACATCTTTCAGTGCCAAAAAGTCATCATCCCCAACAACTGAAGAGCCATCGGCCAAATCACCTGAAATAATAGCTATTTCACATATATTTTCAAGCTCTTTTAACTTATCTGCAATTTGGCGAATGAGCTTTTTGTGGCGTACGGATCCGAAATGAACATCAGACAAATGAACGATATTAATCTCCTGAGGTAAATTATCTAGTTTTATGGTTTTTTCATTGATGACTAATTTATGAGCATTATAATAATTATAAACACCTAAAATTGGTACGATAGCCAACAATATCACTTTAATCTCAAAAGAAAGTGGCATGAATAAGCAGATTATATAAATAACCAAAACATCAATTAAAAACATCAGTGATGCCCACATCCAAACACCATCTATCGTGGTTAGAAACCTGCCCACAATTGTGGATTTTTTAGTTTCAAAAAACATTGGGATTAAATGCAGTAATCCAATCAAAAAGGCCAAAATCATTACATATGTATCATTGATTCCACCCAATAATAAAAATGTATATTTTAACAAGAAAAACTGAAAAATCATATAAAATGGCGTGCTAAAAATTACTCTTCTTGACCTGAATGACATCAAATTACTCCATAATTTTAAATAATATAACATTAATATATTAAAAAATCTATATAAAAGTATGGTGATTTTTTGAAAAATAATTCCAAAAAAAGCGAGCTTAAAAATCAAAGCCAAAAAACAACGATTATCCCTAAAGATAATCCCACAAATGCTGATTGCGTAATTTTAAAGCCGGCAGGATATCCTTTTGACTTTGAATTGATGGAAAGCAATTTAGAGATTACTGATAAAGCTTTATTCGAACAATATGCTCGTGATCAATGGTTGGGAATGGAAGTTAACCTAAACACTTATCTATTTGATCAAAAAATCATACCGGATTATGCTTTTCAGGTGATTTCCGTTGAGCCTGAAAATTCAATAATTTCTGAAAAGACAAAAATCAAGATTATTATTGATGACATCAATAAAAATAAAGAAGATTCTGTATCTAAAAGCAACATTAAACTTTCAGATGTTGTTGGTCAGGTCAATGCCAAAAATAAGATTAAGGTTATTGAAAAGTATCTTGTAGACCCTAAAAAATTCGGCCAGTGGGCTCCAAAGAACATTTTATTTTACGGTCATCCGGGTACTGGTAAAACCATGCTTGTTAAAGGGCTTGCAAACGAAGTGGATGTTGACTTGCACTTGATTAAAGCCACATCTTTGATAGGTGAGCATGTCGGTGATGCAGCATCCAAAATACATGATTTGTTTGAAAAAGCATCCAAAAACTCCCCATCAATTATTTTCATTGATGAAATTGATGCCATAGCACTCCACAGATCTTTTCAATCACTCAGAGGAGATGTTTCTGAAATTGTGAATGCTCTTTTAACTGAAATGGACGGAATTGATGAAAACGAATCAGTCATTACAATCTGTGCTACAAATAACCCTTCATTTTTAGATAATGCAGTTAGAAGCCGTTTTGAAGAGGAAATTGAATTTGTACTTCCAAATGAAGAGGAAAGATATGAAATTTTTGAAAGAAATATTGAAACAATGCCTTTGGATTGTGATTTGGATATTGAAAAGCTTGTTAAAGTATCTAAAAATATGTCTGGAAGGGACATTAAAGAAAAAATACTCAAGACTGCACTTCACCATGCAATAGCTAGAGATAAAAATATCGTTGATATGGCAGATATAGACTATGCTTTAAATGCAAGCAAAATTAAAATCAATTCCGTTAAAGGAATGTTTGAATAAACTCATTTTTAATCGAAATTAAATATATATTCTGCAGAGTCTAAAATTTCCTGCTTATCATCTTTTGCGGCATCCTTTAAATTTTTGGAAATATCAAAGAATATCTTATTGACTATGGAATTTGTTAAATTATTTAATATTTTGCTACTGCCATCTACATTACTCATCTTTGATGATGCTTTTTGAGTTTCACGTTGTCTTATCTCTTCCATAGATATCCTTAAATTAGATAGTATGGTTTCAACTTCCATTATTTTAAAGGATTCTTTAAGCAAATCATACTCTTCAGCAATGATAATTTCTGCTTCATCGAATTCCTTCTCACGAAGTTTTGTATTGTAATCCGCAATCTCGCGTAAATCATCGATATTGAATAATCTGATACCTAACTCACTGACATCCTCCGAAATATCGCGAGGATTAGCAATATCGACCATCATAAGTTCTTCATTGTCCAAACCAATGCTTTCAAGCCTTTTTTTATCAATAATAGTGTGTGGCGCACTGGTGGCACTTATCACCAAATCGGCGGTTTTTAAGTAATCTTCAAGTTCTGTAAATAGAATAGCTGTGCCGCCCAAATCTTTGGCCAGCTCAACTGCAACGTAAAAGGTACGGTTAGCAACAAAAATTGCATTCAAATCTTTTTCAGCCAATGCTTTAGCAACTAATCTGCCCATTTTTCCAGCACCAATTACCAAAACGGATTTACCGTCCAAATCTCCTAAATGGGATTCGGCCAAATCGACTGCTGCCGAACCGATAGAAACTGAGCCCTTGTTGATATTGGTTTTATTCCTAACAACTTGGCCAACGTGAATAGCTTTAGTGAAAACAGTGTCTAAAACTTTACCGCAATTGTGATTTTTAATGGCTTTAGCTTTAGCCTCCTTAACTTGGCCTAAAATCTGGTCTTCACCGACTATCATTGATTCTAAACCAGAAGTCATACGAAGTAAATGCATTATTGAAGAATCACCATATTCAATTATGATGCTTTGATTATCATGGGATAAAAGTTCATCATCAAAAGCAATGTTATCATTGTGAATATAATATTCTTTACGGTTACAAGTGGAAATTTCAATAAATTCGTTGATAGAGTACTTTTCCTGCAATTCCCAAAACAAATCGTCAATACTTTTTGAAATATTCTCCATAGATTGAATATCTGCAATTTTATGATCCACTCTTATATTAAGTATCATTAAAATCCTCCTTAATTAATTCACAAATAACAGCCTTTGCTTTATCGATTTCTCTTGCTTTAATTAGATTCTGAATATCCTCATCTTCAAAAATCCTATAAAGATAATCGCGCCTATCTTTTTGATTGGGAATTATTTCTTTTAATAGTGAACGGGAATAATCCTGAAGTTCAATTTCCAAAATATCTTCTTCAGTGATGACGGATTGTATTTTCTTTCTTAGTTGTCTTGCCATTAAGGGACTTTTTGCCCCGGTAAAAATAGAAATCTCAACATCCCCTATGTTGAAAGATGTTGGAACGATAATATCCCCCAAATCAGGGTTATCTGCACGGTTGACTAATTTTTCATCAGATATGCTTGAAACATAATCGCATAACTCTTTATCTCCGCTTGCAACAACAGCCAAGTCACACCAACCAACCAATTCATCCACTTCATCGGTTGAGTGCAATTCAGCACCTTTATTGAGCAATTCCTCATCAATTGAATTTCCTGCAAGCTTTACAACTGCCCCATGGTCCAAAAATCTATTGGCCCTTCTGGTTGCAACTTCCCCTGTGCCTAAAATAAACACTTTTAATCCAGAAGTTTTAAAATAAAGAGCTGTCCAATCCATTTTAATCAGAATTTTCTAGTGATTTTGTCTTAAGAACACTAACAGCACGTCTTAAATCATTGTCACACTCTGTTAAAACATTCATTGCTTCAAGTTTAGTTATATTGAATGTTTCTGCAAGTGCTTCAGCTTTTGCATCAGGTTTAGGTTTTTCAACACCTATTAATTTCTCAGCAAGCTGTTTTTTTAAATCCAAATACTCGTCATAACTCATGCCCATGTTCCTTAAAGTCATATCTCTTAATGGACAAGGTTTAGAAGGTTTACAACACCAAATCAATGATCCAAAACAAGTTCCTGCTCCTTCACCTAACCTAGTTTGCCTGCCAAATTCCGTTTTAATTTCAATATATTCTTGAGGAGTTAAATTGACCTCCTGCAAAGCATTTAAAACCGGGCATGGCTTGATTGGAGGGCAACAGAAAGCAAGTCCTCTTATATCTCCACCCCTACAAATGTGAGATGGTGCGTCTTCCCAAGTCATAATAATTCACCATAATATAATATTTTAATCTTTCTTGATGCCAATATATAATACTTTGTGAAAATAGAATATATTATAAGTTGAAACGTAATAAATTAAAAAAATCAAAAGGCAAATCAATGATAGTCAATGGAATTGAAGTAACTGTTCAGAGGAAAAATATTAAAAACATGTACCTTCGGGTAATTCCGCCCGAAGGTTGTGTAAAAGTTTCCGCACCTTATTTTGTGAGTGATGCAGACATCATTAAGTTTATTGACTCCAAAACTGATTGGATTTTAAAAAAGCAAAAAGAAATATCTGAAAAGAAATACATTCCTGAACTAAAATATGTTAATGGTGAAAAGCATTTTTTATGGGGAAAAGAATATGAACTGCAATTGATAGCCAATAACATCAAAACTGCTTTTGTTAAAGATGATATTCTCTATTTACCGGTTTCTCGACGAAGCAAAATTAAAAACCGTCAAAAAACATTAGATGATTTTTATAGAATGGAACTTAAAAAAGGAATAGATAATATTTACGATAAGTGCGTTGATAAGGTAGGTGCAAAGCCAATTGATGTTAAAATTAGAAAAATGAAGAATTGGGGCAATTGCAAGAAAAATAAGGTGATTACTCTTAATTCGAACCTGGCTAAAAAGCCAAAGATTTGTCTAGAGTATGTTTTCATTCATGAATTATGCCATCTGATAGAATTTAATCACAGCAAGAATTTTAAAATGTTGATGGATAAAAATTGCCCTGATTGGGTTGAAATTAAAAAAAAATTAAATGAATAAAAGAGAACTATTCTTCTCTTTTAAGCATGTCTTCTTTTTCGTCCGGTGTGAGTTGCTTAACGATTTCTTCAGGAGTACCGATATCCAATAATTTTCCTCCTCTCATTAAAGCAGCCCTGTCACAAACATCTAAAACAAAGTCCATGTCGTGCGAAATGATAATGAATGTTTGTTCTAATTCAGTACGTGCTTTTAAGATTGAATCTGTAACAACTACACGGGTAACAGGATCCATTGTTCCTGTTGGTTCGTCCAATACAATGAGTTTAGGTTCTTTAATCAATACCTGTGCAAGAGCTACCCTATGCTTTTCTCCCACACTTAACTCATCAGGATATTTATCCAATATTCCTTCCGCGGTTGTATCACTGAACCCTACGGTAGTCAATGCATGAATTGCTTGGATTTTAGCAAATTCTGCAGGTAAATCAAGACTAATTGCATCAGTTAAGTTACCTAAAATAGTTCTGTGTGGATATAATGAGTATTCCTGGTGTAACAATCCAATATAAGGCATGATACGGCCACGGTTTAGTGGGCCCACTTTGGTCATGTCAATCCATTCATCACCAAGCCTAATTTCGATTTTACCGCTACTTGGATCTGTCAATCCCATTAGCATTCTTGTGGTAGTTGTTTTACCTGAACCGCTTAAACCTACAATACCGAAGATTTCTTCCTTGTTTATGGTTAAGCTAACGCCGTCCACAGCTTTAACGACACCCCTTTCGATTGAATAGTAATGTTTTTTAACATCTTCCAAAACTACTTCCGGTTCACCGAATTCCGGAATTTCCGGTTTTTTAGGTATCGGCACAGTAGCCATGAAGTTTTCCACAACGATGTGAGGGTCTCCTTCTTCTTTAATTTTACCATCTTCAAACCAGACAACATTATCTGCAAGTTCAGTCATTACTTCAGGCCAGTGAGATGTAATTAACATGGTGATTCCATCATCTTTAACACCTTCCCTCAAGGTATTGTGAAGTTTTACTGCAGTTTGTGGGTCAAGAGTACCTGTCGGTTCGTCTGCTAAGAACAGCATTGGGTCTTTTGCCAATTGTCTTGCAAGCACTACCCTCTGTTTTTCCCCACCACTTAAATCACGTGCAATATGTGTAATACGGTGGTTCATTTGAACCATTTCTAATAATTCTAAAGCCCTGTAAATTCTTTCTTCATATTGATATTTATCGCTCATTGCCCTCATGACGTTTTCGATTACAGTTTCTTCGTCATATAAAGCAAAGTTACGTTGTAACATAATGGAAATTCTTCTTTTGATAGCTGCGAACAGTTTCCTATCACAGTTGAAGAAATCAACTTCCTGAACATTCAATTCACATCCGCATGCACATTTTTTACCTGCAAAGGATGGTGGTTCGACAGTTAAACAGTCCGGACAGATAGCTACATTGATTAAAATTTTACCGGAATCTGGCTTGTAATCTAATGTACCTCTTAACATATTGATTAAAACAGATTTTCCGCTTCCACTACGTCCTAAAATACCTAAAGTTTCTCCCTCACTTATCTCCAAGTTAATATCTTCAAGAACATTGACATCATTGAACGATTTAGTAATGTTCTTTAGAGTTATAAAATTCATGAAATCACCTTAAATTATATATATTATATATAAGTATGATTTTGAGTATTAATAATACTTGTGTTTTAAAAATTAGAAATATCAAAATTTAAAGATCCTGAAATGACTGCACGAGCTATTGAGAATCCATATACTCCACAATCATACATTTTTCTTATTTTTTCGACTGAATCAATTGAATTATTGCCTATGACTTTAATATTCGTATTTTTACAAACATTTTCCAGTAATTTCCAGTCAGCATCAAAAACAGTAGGGTCCATGGCATCCAAATGCAAGTAATCGGCACCCGCATCTTCAATGATTTTTGCGGTTTTCAAGGTATCTACGCCATCGACATTTGCGCGAATCTTAACGGACACATCACTTTCTGAATTATCAACAATTTCAGAAATGTAAGATGAGAAATCATCTCTTTTCAACATCTCCTGACCACAACCGATAGCAATAATTTCTTCTTGGCGGCAATGACAATTTATTTCAATGATATCTAAGTCTTTAATTTTGGAAGCTTCAATTATCGGTTCTGGTATTGTTGAGCGGACATTTGCACTGACACGGACATTCGGATGATTTTTTTTAATTAAATTAACTTCCTTTTCAATATGGGGAATTACTTCATCAAGTTCAAAATGGAATTCTTTTCTTCCTCTTTGAATTATCTTTTCGGATGCTTCAATAGTTTTTTCATCCAAGCTATATCCACCTAAAGTAACTGCATCAAATCCATAAGGAATAATTTTATTTAAAAATTCAGCATCAGTTATTCCCGCCATTGGTGCAACTACCTTTATTTGAAATCCCCCTAGTATTCTTTTTCTACTACCCAGGTCCAAGGTTCATTATTGCGGTCACGAATTTCTTCAAGTCCAATATCAGCCATGTATGCAGCATCTTCAGCATTTTTGCCTCTTCCAATACCTGCTTTAAGGCCAATACCTATTTCCTCATCAATTTCAACTAAAATATTCTTTATTTCTTCTTCAGACAATCCATTACATGGAGACATGAAGTTATCTCCACCGATGAAGAACAATAATGCTCCCCTTTTGATTAATTTGGTCATTAAGTAATGTTGAGCCTTATTGACCATGAAACTTGTATCAAAAGCAGATTCTATGTCAGTTAATGTTTCAGTTACACTGTTAATATCAATATGTGCTGCTTGAACAAAACTGTCTTCCTCAGAAACTAAACTATCGATAGCCAAAATTTCTTTTCTTTTTGAAGATTGTGCTCCACCTTTTTCCTGAAGGGCTATAGTAGCTAATTTTTGAGCTTCATGAGGAGTTTCAGCAGCTCCAACACCCATACTTATAGTGATGGGATATCTGTTTCTTATAGATCTTTGAATTCTTAAATGGTCTTCTTCGTTAAGACCATTAGAAATAGCTAACAAATTATCGAATCTGGTAAAGAACACTAAACCTTTCTTATTACCAAATTGATTATTTAAATCAGCAAATAAACTAGCTTGTAGCATTTGTAAATCGGATTCAGTACGTGGTCTTGGAGTTACAGTCCAAGGACCATAGTTATCAATTTGTATCAACGTCATTTGTATCATTACATAACCGCCTATATTATACGATACCATCCAAAATTTTTTTTGCCAAATTTATTTTGGTATCTGAACTATTCATAATAGTATTTGTAATTATTACTTTATTAATAATTTCGCTTAAACTTTGCTTCAAATTACTGTCTTTATTGTCAATGACAATTACATCTAAAAAATCTTTGTATAAGTTTGCAACTCCAATTGAGGAAACTTCAATTCCCATTGCTTTCATAAACTTTGAAGCAGGGCCTGAAACAGAATCGTTGCCTATTATTGGTGAAACGGCCACGACATAAGTCTCTTTAAGTGCTTCACGAACGCCCTCCAAAGACAATATCGGCAATATTGAGGTGATTGGATTTGATGGTCCGATTATTACTGCTTCGGAATTTTTTATAATATCAATTATGCCATCTGCAGGAGGGACCTTGGAAAAAACAACATCCAATACTTCAGGTGCGGATTGATGTTTTATTAAAAAATCATGAAAATCGAGTTCTCCAATGTCAGTTACGATTTTAATTTCTGAGTTTTCATTGCTCATCGGAATGACTTTTGATTTGATGCCCATATTTCTGGATTGAATTTCAACGCTTTCCTGAAGAGAATGCTTTTGCATCAAGAGAGTCTTCTGTATCTTGGTTGCCCTGTCAATGTCTCCAATTCTAAGTAATTCAGGACATCCTATTTCTTCCAGCCTTTCATGGGTTGTAAACGTATCATCCTTAACGCCATACCACAATTCATCGTTAATCATGTCAGCCATAGTGTATAGAACAGTATCTATGTCTGCAGAAACGTAAACTCCTGCAAAATAATCATTTTCCAAAGTATTGACAATGATATTCAAATCTTCAGGCCTGACAATCTCTTTAATGCCTTGCAATAATTTGGGAGTTCCAGTACCCCCCGATAAAACAGTAATCATAATATCCTATTTCCTAAATACATCGAATTCCTTTGGTCTAAGTAACGGCTTAATATTGGAATCCTTGTCCCTTAACTGATTGAATGCATTGAACCCTGAAACAATGACAACAGGGAGCCCTTCATCAGCCTGCCCCATGATTAGAGAAGCCGCACTTGCCAATTCATCGGCGGTTGCAATTTCTGTTGTTTCAAGTTCCCTTCCATACAAGTCTTTCTCGCCAATCCTGACCCATAACGGATTGATTCCTGAGCATCCAATTGCAGTTCCTATAGCACCGACTCTAAATGCTCTGCCCTGAGTGTCTGTTACAATAACGGCCAAATCCTTCTTAAATTCATTTTCTAAGAATTCTCTGATTTCCTTGGCGGATTTATCCGGATTTTCAGGAACTGGCGTAGCAAGACCGTCTTCAACATTAGACTCATCGATAGCAGCATTTGCACAGACAAACCCGTGCTTGGTTTCAGTTACAATGAAATTGGGACCGACTTCAACTATTTCATTTGAATTTTGAATGATGGCCTCTACAAGCTTTGGATCTTTTTTGCATATTCCAGCCACTTCAATTGCCTTTTCAGACGGGTTGATTTCATCCAATTTAATGATATTGCCTTCAGCCTTTGAAATTAAAGTCTCTGCAATTAGAATAATGTCTCCATCACGTAAATCATAATTTTGAGTCTTTATAGCGTCTCTGATTATTTCGGCGATGTTATCTCCAGCCTTGACTAAAGGAATACCCTTTAAACCCATTAACTTAATTTCCATAATATCCTCTTAAAAAAAAAATAAAATTAGGGATTGAAGACATCAATAGTCCATTCCCCATCAAACACAGTAGCACAAGAAGTTACCGGTTTTTCATAATCTGCAAAAGTACCTTCATCAAAAATAAATTTGGCAGCCTCAGCGGATGTTCCAGCATCAAAATCAACTAAATCAGGAACCTGACTACCATATGTGGATATGAAAACAGCCTTACCATAAGGTACCTTTTCAACCAACAGCTTGCTGTCGTTTACGATTCCGACATAACATTCATACTCATCCTCGTTATCTGAAGATGTGACAACTCCTGCGATTCTTGGAGTGTTATAATCATCTTTTTCATAATCCATTGTGAGCAATGAATATGCCATTGCATCCTTAAGATTCATTCCCAATGCAACCTTATCGGCAATCACATCAGTCTGAGACCCGTTAGACACAATTGCTGCATCGCCAACGATACGAATACTGTTATATGCAATGTAAGCATTCTTATAAATGTCTGTTTCAAATCCTTCCTTAGGAACAACAGATGCCTTAGTGTCGAATTTCATGCATTTTCTATTAGGAAATGACCTGCTAGACACCCTATAAGCGGCAAATGCTTTACCATCACTATTCATTCCAATTGACAAAATTCTCCCAGTATACATTTTATCTCCCTATTTTATGTTTATTTTTTCGGACTGTGCACGGCCTTTTCAACAGAAATTCCCGGAGGAGTGGTAATAATTATTTCTCCCGGCTTGATTGAAATCTGTCCCTTGTCAATGACTTGAGCATGAATTGCAACAGCCCCATTATAAATGGCATCCGATCTATCAACACCATTAACCGTTACCTTATGCAAATTAGCAACCGGCATAATATAATACTCTGCATTCCCCGAAGTATCAGTTACATTCGGTTTTCCAGTTCCAGCACTTGCAGGTTCAGAAGTATTGGTTTGAACTTCAGTAGCTGAAAAATTACTAGTAATTACTAGAAATATCATTATTGTAAACAAGATATCAATGAATGGAACCAAATTAATACTTGGTTTATCATCAAGAAATCTCTTTTTATACGCTTTAACATCAATTGCCATAATAACCACTTATTGTCTCAATTTACTTTCAGTTATTTCAGCATTAACATTACATTTCTCCAAAATAATGTTAGCTATACTTTTATCTAACATACTAGGTTTAAAGGAAACTTTGATATTAGCATAAGGATCTGAAATAAGTCTTGTATTAACAACACCCTCTGCTTCCTGAAGCGCTGCAACAGCACATTCAACGTTAGCTTCCACCCTAACTTTAACAACAGCAAATCCCCAATTAGTCATTTTAGTGGCCAACTCAATTTTATCCATTTCCACTTCAATAAGGCCTTGAATATAAGAATAAATAGGTAATAAAATAATTACAACAAAAAGCCCCATGATAGTGGTGTTTAAAGCCACATAAATACCTTCAGCCATGGCGGCCGTATCCGGATGGACACCCAAAGATTTGAAAGTTAACCAAATACCAATAACAGTACCGATTAACCCAATGAATGGAGCCAATTCGGTGATTGTCTTAATGGTACTTAACCCTTTAGTCATTTTAGCAACTTCTACAATGAAAATTTGTTCCATACTTTCCTCAACTTCGGTTTTGTTCTTATAACCGATTTTTAGAGTTTCAGAAATTATTCTGGAAACAGGGTTCTTGAATTTATTAATCTGCTTTAAAGCTTCAACAGCCCCTCCCCTTTCCATGGAAGCAGTTACTACACCAAAAATCTCAGTAGTGTCAACACGACTAATTTTTCTGAGATATGCAATCTTTCTAAGAGCAATAATGAGACCGTAAATACCTATGAAGAGAATTATATAAGTAATTACTCCACCTTGAGTAAAGACGTCCATTATTCCATTAAAGATTGGCGAAAAATATTCAATTATCATAATATCCTCTTAAAAATTACATTAAATAATCATTTATAAGAATATTTTATTCATTCATATACTTAAAAATAGCTATTATGATTAGCATTTTTGAAAAAAAAATAAAAAAAGATTAGAATAAAGTAGTCTGCACATCCTTTAATTTTGCAACCGTTGACCATGATTTGCGAACAAAATCTGGCATTTGACTGTAAGTATAATTTGAAAGGAACTCTTTTGTTATCGGATCAGACGGATAACCTGAACCAATTCCCCCTATATCTTCATATTCCTTGTTGATTTTGGCTATTGCATCGTCCCGGGTTTGCTTTGCTATGATTGATGCTGCGCCAACTTCAAGATACTTGTCATCTGCCTTGTGTTCGGCTTTCACATCTTTGGATGTTGCCCTTTGAAGCTTATCTTGAAACCTTTTGGGCTTCACGTCAACCGCATCAACGATGGCCTTATCGCAGTCGAGTTTTAAAATAAGTTCCTGCATTCCTCTGCGCTCAATTTCGTTTAGGTTTATTCCCTGAGCCCTCATGTCATCAATGTCTTTTGCAGAATAAATCACAACGTCCCATTCGAACATTTTTTTGAGTTTGCGTGAAAGGACTTCCCTTCTTTTGGGGGTTAATCTTTTTGAGTCCTTAACTCCCATATTGTCTATGACATTCTCCATCTTTTGAGGAATTACAACACCTGCAATAACTAGTGGGCCTAAAACAGAACCGCGTCCTGCCTCATCAATGCCTAAAATATCCATAAAAATCTATAAAAATAAAAAAAAGTGAAATAATTAATTAAAATTATTTCATAGCTCTTAAACGTACTTCCGGTTCTAATGCAAGAGGTTCAGCTGCAACGATAGCGGTTCCTTTTGCAACTACGGTCATTGGGTCTTCTGAAATTTCAATTGGAATTCCGATTTCGTCGAAGATCCTTTCTTTGACACCACGAAGTCTTGAACTTCCTCCGACTGCTACAGAATTGTTATAAACACCCATCATTAATTCCGGAGATAATCTTTCTAAAATGATGTTTAAACCATCAACAATTTTTTGCATGAACGGTTCAACGGCATCTGCTACAAGCATTGAGTCGATAACAACCTTTTTAGGCCTGTTGGTTTCGAGGGATTTACCGATGACTTCAACACTTAAGTTTTCGATTTGTTCGGAACAGTGAACCATTCCAACTTCCATTTTAGCAGATTCTGCATCATGAATACCTATTGCTACATCGTATTTTTCTGCTACGAGCTCTACGATTTTATTGTCAATATCGTCTCCACCACATCTGACGGTTTCAATGTCGTTGATGCCACCAAGGGAAATGATTACAATATCAGTGGAACCTGCTCCGATATCCACTACCATAGTACCGTTTGGTTCTGCTATAGGGAGTCCTGCACCAATAGCTGCTGCGAGACCTTCACTGATTACTAGGATGTTTTGTGCACCTGCTTTTCTACCAATTTCTTCAGCAGCATTTTTTTCTACTTCGGATGCGTCACCAGGAATACCAATGACTATTCTTCCAACGCGTTCTCCTTCATTAATACCTATTTGCATTGCTTTAATAAGTAAAGCTTGTGCTTGTACAACGTTTTCAATAACACCTTTTTTAAGTGGTCTTACTGCGAGAATATCTTCAGGAGTTCTTCCTAACATTTTTTTAGCTTCTTCACCAACAGCCAAGACTTCACTTGGGTCGTCTTTTTTGACTGCCACTACAGATGGAATTTGGTATAAATCAAATTTGTCACCTGATGGCTTAGCTATAACCGTGTTTAAAGTTCCCAAATCTATTCCTAAACTGTTACTAATAACTCTAGTATCAGCGGTTTCTTGTTCTTCCCCATCATTTCCGAAAATATTCATGATTAATCCTCCGTCATAATATCTTTAAAATCTATAACAAATATTTTATTAGATGTAGCAATACTTTGTACCCTTCCAACATCTTCGTCTTTTTCAACTGAAATAAGTAATGTAGATAAAACAACCTCATTTACCCTATAAAATGGCTTTAGAGCAGATTTAACAAATCTTGGTACGTTAACATCGGCACTTATATCCACATCAATGAATCCTGTTGTTTGTGATTCCTTTAAAATCGCAAATGGGATTCTTGACTTTTCAATAACAGAGACTGATTCTCTTATTGTATCATCCGGAGCGACAACTACCATCAGATTTGGCTCTTCATTTAAGTAATAATGGGTTATCTTGACGAATGCACCACCTTTGGTCTTTGAAATTCTTTCAAGTTCGTCAATTTTCCTTGAATTACCATAGAGCATGATAAAATCAAATTTCTTGTCGAATCTTCCTTCATTTAATACAACGTGCTCCCTGAATAGAATTTTGACAATATTCTTAGATGCAATAGCTTTATATGCCATGTCGTCGATTAAATCAACGTTGCCTGCAATAACACACCATATTTTCTCGTCTTCATCGGGACTGCCTGATGTGATTCTTGCTGCTTGCCTAAGTATTCGAATATTATCTTCTATCATCTAACTACTCACGATTATATTAATACAGTTCTAAATACCTTTAATCAATTGTTAAATTAATTAAAAACCCTATTTTAGCTGAAAAAATCGCTGAAGTAAGGTACTATTAATTAAGGTCTAACACTATTATTTTACTTTAAATTATTATATATATTTTACTTTAAATGT
>JAILDN010000056.1 GCA_024689425.1 Methanobrevibacter sp. | reverse complement strand
TATTGGTTAACTTATAAAATGATGGAAATTGCTTTATTTGTCTATTTAAGCTATAAATGAAAAGTAATACTTTAAAAACATTTATATGCTTATTACTTCTTATCATAGTTTGAGTTATTTAATTAATTTTGTTAATTAGGTAATTTTAATAAATTGTAATAAAATTGTTGAGGAGTTATATGGAAATATATATGCAAAAAATTGGAATGATTAGACCGGATGCCAATCCAAAAAATTCAAGTTTAAATTTTGATATTGATTGGTCAATAGATTATTATGACAGCGAGCAATGTCAAAAAAAATTTTGCATTATTTTAAGATCTTTAAACCAGTTCATTTTAGATTTTAAGATTGAGGGTTTTATAGAATTGGATGCATTTGAAAAATTTGATAAAGAGGAAGTTTCTCAATTAATTTTTCATAGGGCATGTTCTGTTTTAATGGACATGATTTCATTAACAAGACAATCAAGTCATGTTTTATCAAATGCAGAAGGTTTGTCAGGTTTTGGCAGTGAGTATATTTCAGGTACTCTTTTTAGCTAATTTTGGTGATGTATTATGTTAGAAATTAAACACACGTTATGCCCATCATGCAGTGTTGGTTGTGGTATTAATGTGATTTTGGACGATAATTCAATTGTTGGAACTTTTCCATACAAAAGACACCCTGTAAACGAGGGAAAAAATTGTGCAAATGGAAGAAATTCCATTGAAAATTTTGAAAATAAGATTCTCGAAGCTAGAATATCTAATGGAAATGTAGATTTGGAAAAAGCGATTGCTGAAATTTCCAAAGAAATTGATTCAAGTGATAAAGTTACAGTCATTTTATCCGGAAACAATAGCTTAAATGAAGCAAGTGCAATTAAATCTTTCAGTGATGAAAACAATTTTAATTTAGCATTTTATGCAAATGATTTAGGAAACTTTGAAGAAGTCGCTTCCTATAATGACATTGAAGAAGCAGATTCTCTCTTGGTCATTGGTGACATTTTATATGAAAATCCATTAATTGGAAGAAGAATTGTACATGCAATGAAAAATGGAGCTAAAATATATTCCAACATAAAAGCTGAAAACTCTGTAACTGTAAACGTTTCTGATGAAACGACTTCATCTTCTGTAGAAGAATTTTTAGATAATTATAAAGGTAACTTAAGTGATTCATCTGTAGTTGTATTTAATACTGTTGATTGTGAGGGGGATTTAGATAAAATTGGTGAATTAGAATCAAAAGTATTGGCAGTATATAGCAAACCTAATACCAAAGGTATTTTAAATATAGTTGATTCTAATTCAACAGAAGAAATTATCGAAATATTAGATGATACGGATGTTTTATTAGTATTTAACGATGATATTGTAGATGAAATTGATTTTGATTTTAAATCAATATCCAAGATTATTAGTTTATCAGCATTTGAAAATAACACCACAGAAATCTCAGATATTGTTGTACCAATCAAATCTTGGTTAGAATATGATGATTCTTTTGTAAATTCAATGGGTGAAAGTCAAGATTTCACTCAAGTCATGGAATCTGATGGATTGAGTATTGAAGAGGTTATTGAAAAAATTAAAGGTTAATTGGTGTGATGATTATGAGTTATGTTTTAGCCAAAGCTAAGAATGAAGAAATTTTAAAAGCAGGTGAATGTGGTGGTGCAGTAACCAGCATTTTCAAATATCTATTAGATGAAGGGCTTGTCGATGGTGTTTTAGCTTTACGCCCTTGTGATGATGTTTATGATGGTATTCCAACATTCATTACAAACTCTGAAGATTTATTGGGAACTGCCGGTTCTTATCATTGTGCTCCAACAATGGTCGGTGACTTAATACAAAAATACTTCGCCGATAAAAAGGTTGCAGTGTCTGTAAAACCTTGTGATATCAGATCAATTGATGAGCTTATTAAAAGGCATAAGATTAATCCTGATAATATTTATACAGTGGGTTTAAATTGTGGAGGTACTGTTTCTCCTGTACAGGCTAGAAAGATGATTGACAAGTTCTATGAAGCAGATCCTAATGATGTTGTTTCAGAAGAAATTGACAAAGGACAATTTATCATTGAACTTGGAGATGGAAGTGAAGAAGCCGTTAAAATCCATGTTTTGGAAGAAAACGGATATGGTCGTCGTAAAAATTGTCAAAGATGTGACGTTAAAATCCCAAGAAGAGCAAATATTGCTTGTGGAAATTGGGGAGCTGAAGATGGATGGACATTCATCGAAATCAATGACGATGTCGGCCAAGAGTTAATTGATGGTGCGAAAAATGCCGGATTTATTGAAACCAAATCTCCAAGTGATGTGGCTATAGAAGGAAGATCCAAAGTTGAAAACATTATGAAAAAAATGTCCAAAAAGAATCAGGATGCATCTTATCCATTAGTTAACGAGAGCGATGAATGGAACAGATGTATTAGCTGCTATGCTTGCCGTGATATTTGTCCAATCTGTTGGTGTTACAAAAATTGTGAACTCAACAAGCCATACTTTAAAGATGAGAAAAACATACCTCCAAGCCCAATTGCTTTCCAAGGTGTAAGATTATCTCATATGAGTTTTAGTTGTTGTGATTGTGGTCAATGTGATGATGTATGTCCGATGGATATTCCGGTTTCATTGATTTTTGATAAATTGCAGAAAAAATATTGTGAGAGGACTCGTTATGTAGCTGGAGTTACAACTGATAGTAAACCTCCATTGTATAGTCCGGATAAAGTAGAATTATGAGGTGATTTGATGTCTGATGATTTAAAAATTGTTGGTTTATTATGTAATTGGTGTTGTTATGGAGGTGCAGATACTGCAGGAACTGCACGTATGCAATATCCTCCAAATGTCAGGATTATTCGAGTAATGTGCTCTGGAAGAATTAATCCTTCAATGATTTTCAAAGCATTTGAAGAAGGAGCGGACGGCGTATTTGTAGGTGGTTGTCATATTGGGGACTGCCATTATGATGCAGGTAACTACAAATGGTCTAGAAGATCCAAAATAGTTGAAGATATACTTGAAGAATTCGGAATTGAAAAAGAAAGATTCCGCCATGAGTGGATTTCTGCTTCTGAAGGTGAAAAATTCCAAAGAACAATGGACGAATTTCATAAAACTCTCTCAAAATTGGGTCCATTAGAACTATAATAGAGAATGTAGTCAGCCATATACAGTAAATAGCTATAAAAATAGCTATTTACCTCTCTCTTTAGTTGTCTTTCTAAGATTAGTGAGATTGATTACTAATGTTAGAAAGATAATTAAAATAGAAAATATTTTGGTTATTTTTCAATTAATTATCCTTATGTTGATAAATCATCATTGGCCGAGTAATATTTGACTGTTGGCATAACCAGTTAATTATTGCTTAATTTTTTTCCATCAATGTAAGATAATTAATATTCAAAAGAAATTTGCATTGAAAAAAGATTATGTAGGTTTCTTTCCCTGTCTACAATAGCTATTAAAGCAATCTCGACTTCCAAGTCTTTAATAGCTATTTTTTTTATAATTTTTTTACATTTTCAACATATTTAAATATCCATTACTCTACATTAATTATCATGAAAGGCATAATTGGAGCTATTGCTGGAGATATTATTGGGTCAACCAGGGAGTTTCGCCCAATCAAAACGAAAGATTTCAGATTGTTCGATAGCTATTCCGGATTCACGGACGATACTGTAATGACGCTGGCTATTGCATCATGGTTAATTGAGGACAAGACATCTAACGAAACATTGATTTCTGAAGTCAAGAAATTTGGCTTGGAATATCCTAATGCAGGTTATGGCAGGATGTTTCTAAACTGGCTGAATCAGGATAATCCTGAGTCTTATGGGAGCTGGGCAAACGGTTCGGCCATGAGGGTAAGTCCGGTTGCATGGGTTGCGGATTCGTTGAGTGAAACCCAAAGGCTAGCGGAAATGTCTGCAAATGTGACTCATAGCCATCCGGAAGGTGTTAAAGGTGCACTTGCAACTGCCGATGCAATATTTTTGGCAAGGACAGGCAGCAGCAAAGAGGAAATTAAGGAGCACGTTGAATATTCATATGGTTATGATTTAAGCAGAAAAGTTGATGACATTAGGCCGGACTATACTTTTGATGTGTCTTGCCAGGGATCTGTTCCCGAATCAATAATTTGCTTTTTGCAAGCCAGTGATTTTGAAGATACAATAAGAAATGCAGTATCCCTTGGAGGTGATGCTGATACTCAAGCGGCCATTGCAGGTAGTATCGCTTCAGCTTATTGGGAGGTTCCTGCAGAAATTTCGGCACAATGTTTATATAATCTTGATTTAAATCTTTTGGAAGTGTTTGTTAAGTTTATGGATATGTACGGGGAATGAGAGGGGCTTAAAAAAGCCCCGCACTCTCTTTAACTTGTTTTTTTTCTCAATGGATATTAACAATCACAATTAGTAATGCTTAATAGGGAGGATACAAGTTAAAGCAACTTATGTGTTTGTACATGTATGTATATGATGATTTTTTATAACTAAAGCATTACTAGGATATTTTTTAGGGTTTTGTTTTCGAATTTCCGTGGCAATTATTCATTGCCATATAATACTTGGTTATTTTAAATATTTAAGAGTTTTCATTTTATTTTATACAATATTACTTGATTAAAGCAATTTTTAGTTTAAATGAGAATTTTTGGCCCTGTATTTATTTTTTTATTTTTGGGTGGGGAAATCTAAATCATATATTTTATTAACATGTTTAACACAAATTATAATTAAGTAATGACTATTCAATGAGGGGGTTAATTTGATAAAAAACGATATTTATTTTTAATATTTCTAATCTGTTTATTCAGTATATATGCATCTAGATTAAAATTGTTATGTTTACTTTGCACTATGGATAACACAATATTTACTAATGTAAATTAATAGTTCATGTTTAACTATAAAGAATTATTGATGCTAGTTTGTATTTATTTGTTTCTTTTTTCCATCCCTATTTTTGCTAATTGATTCATAAACCGCTCATCATAGTTTTTTGCAACATCTTCATATTTATTCCATATTCCGATTGCCGTTTCAGGAATGACTTCTCTTTTATCTTTACTAAATTTGGTATATGTATGCATCATTTCTTTGGAATCGGAAATTAGGACTTTTACAAATGGGATGTCTGCTTTTTTGATGTTAATGTTTGCTTCTTCAAACATTTTAATGATATCTACTTCTTCATTGTTAATGTAGCATATCGGTGAAGCTAGGATATTGACTTTTAAACTTGTTCTTCTTTTAAAAGCTTTTATTAATGCTTCCGCTTCACCTTCAAATAAGAAGCCTATTCTCATATTGACGGATGTTTTTGCCCTTTTAATTATTTCCACTTCTTGATTAATAATTTTTTCAACACCATATATTCTCCAAATCGGAGCCTGAACCTGACTCATTCCATTTTCATAGACATTTGTTAGTGTTGTTATGGTATCATCTATTCTAATGTTTAATTTTTCTTTTTCTCTTGATAAGACTTCAACTGGTGATTTAACATTATATATTAATGGTCTTCCATCTTCTATTTCAATATATTCTTTTTCATATAGCTTTTTTAGAACATCATAAATTTTTGATCTAGGTATTTCTGATTTTTCAGAAATTTCGGTAGCTGTTGCTGATATTAATGAGGTGAGCGTTACATATGCTTGGGCCTCATACATTGTTAGACCAATTCCTTTCAATAAGTGTACATCATCATTCATATTTTATATTATTTCAATCATTTTATTTATATTTACTACTTTTAACCCTTAACTAGTTACAAAATCTTTAAATACTTTTCAAATAAAATTATGATTAACGAATAATTGTGAGGTAATTAAAATGGCAGATGGCTTAGACATGTTTTGTTATCAATGTTCCCAGACCGCTAAAGGTACTGGATGTACAGTAAGTGGAGTTTGTGGTAAAAAACCAACAGTAGCAAGATTACAAGATAATTTAATCTTTACTATGAAAGGAATCAGTGCATACAACTACAATGCAAACGTTTTAGGAAAATTCAACCCAGAAATAGATGCATTTCTGACTAAAGGATTATACACCACACTGACCAATGTTAACTTCGATGTGGCAGATTTGGTTGAGTTGGCTTTGGAAGCGGGCAAAATCAGCGTTGACGTAATGAGATTGCTCAAAGATGCCCACATTGAAGCGTATGGCGAACCGCAGCCGGTAGAGGTGAAAGTGGGTGCACAGGAAGGACCGGCTATTATCGTAACAGGTCATGACATGAAAGCCCTAGAGGAATTGTTGAAACAGGTTGAAGGAACAGACATTAAGGTTTACACACACTCTGAAATGTTGCCTGCCCATGGATATCCTGGATTAAACAAGTATGAAAACTTGGCAGGCCAATTGGGCGGAGCATGGCACGATCAAAGAACAATCTTCAAAAAATACAATGCAGCAATCGTTGGAACCAGCAACTGTGTCCTGCCTGCATTGGATGCATACAAGGAAAGGATGTTCACAATGGATGTAGCCAAATTGGAAGGAGTAAAAACAGTTGAAAACTATGACTTTTCAGAAGTAATTGAATGTGCAAAATCACTAGGATCACTTGAAGCTGAAGAATTGACTACTATAACCACCGGTTGGAGTGCAGGAGCTATTGTACAACATGCAGATAAAATCAAGGAACTTGTTGAAGCTGGCAAAATCAGAAGGTTTTTTGTCGTCGGAGGATGTGACAAGGCTGCAAAACACAACGACTACTATAGAGAGTTTGTAGCTAACTTGCCTCAAGACACTGTAATTTTAACATTGGCATGCGGCAAATACAAATTCAATGACCTTGATTTGGGAGACATTGAAGGAATACCAAGACTATTGGATGTTGGCCAATGTAACGATACTATTGTGGCCGTTGATGTGGCACTTGCATTATCCGAATTGTTTGACTTGCCTCTAAACGAATTGCCGTTGACTATCGTATTGAGTTGGATGGAGCAGAAAGCTGCTGCGGTATTGTGGGCTCTTCTATACCTTGGAAAAACCGACATGTGGATTGGACCTGTACTTCCTGCATGGTGCAATGAAGACATTATAAATGTCTTGGTTGAAAATTATAACTTGACTCCAATAACAGGAGATGCAATGGCAGACATTAAGACAATCATGGAGGGATAATCGATGAGTGAAGATATCATGGCAAAAGCCTTGGATATCCAAGAATTAATTGAATATCAGGAAGATAGCGTTGTAAGTCGTGAAGTCATAAAAAAAGAGTTGGGAACAGTTACCTTCTTTGCATTTGATAAGGGTCAGGGATTATCAGAGCATTCAGCTCCTTTTGATGCAATGGTTCAAATCATTGATGGTGAAGCCGAAATTACAATTTCAGGCGTTAATAATACTGTTAGGGCAGGTGAAATCATCATCATGCCTGCAAACGAACCGCACGCACTTCAAGCAGTAAACGGTCCTTATAAAATGATTCTGACTATGATCAAGTCAGACTAAATTAAAAATAGTAGTGTAGGATTTGAAAATCCTACTTTTAATCTTTTTTCCACCAAATCAATATCCAGTCGGCTTTGTCCTTTTTGTTGTATAGTTTTCCGCTTTTTGGATCTCTGGTCAATATTTTTTCCAAATATTCTCTTAATTTGTCTTTTTCTTCATCATTAAGTAAGTCAAGGCGGAATTTGCCGTTGTCCATGGCTTCCTCTATTGTGTCATAAGTTCTGTATGTCTTAATGTCCAACCTTTCCACATTGGCATAGATTCCCATGTTGAATAGAATGTTAAAGAGGTAGTTATGTCCCGGGAACTTTTTGTTTTCACGGCCGAGGTATTCGTTGAAGTCCCCTTCGATTTTCCAGTTTTCAGGGCCGAACAATGTGATGAAGACATATTTATTGGCTATTTTGTCAATGCTTTCCAAGGTTTCTTTAATAGGTATGATTCCGTTAAGTGACCTTGATGCCAAAATAACATCATGAGGTCCGATTTCTTCGTAGGTGATGTCCTCAAGAGGCTTCAAGATGGTTTCAACATTGTCAATACCTTCTTCACTAGCTCTCTCGTTTAATAGCTCCAGCATTTTTACAGAAGAATCAACACCAGTTACTTTCCTTACTTTTTTGGCTAATGGAAGGGTAATTGATCCTTCGCCGCAGCCCAAATCAAGGACACTGTCATTTTCATCCAGGATTAATTTGGAGAACAATAGCTCTTGATAATCATCCTTTTTGGCCCTCTTTTGAAAGCCGGCAGCAGCTTTATCCCAATCCTTTCCCTTATCCTCTTTTTTGGATAATTGGTCTTGCCAGAATTCATCCCACTTCACTTCATCGGGGCTTTTAATCGTTTGTTTCATTTCTAACACCTTTAGTTTTACCATTCAATACGTTTTGATAGTCTTCATAATTCTCTTTAAGTAAGCGAGGAATATCCAGTTCATAAGGACAATTGTCAACACATGCATAACATTCAATGCAATCCAGTGTTTTATCCATCATCTCCTGATATTCTTCGGTTAGATAGGGCTCTGCGGGAAATCTCCTAATCCATAATGACATTCTGGCGGACATGCTGATGTTGATGCCTTCAGGGCAAGGCATGCAGTAACCGCATCCTCTGCAGAAATCAACGCCTAGTTCCTTTTTATCATTTTCAATGGCTTGTTTTAATTCATAATCCAGAACGGTGGTCTCATCGTATGATAGAAACTCATCGAGTTCCTCCAATTTTTGAATTCCCCAAATAGGCAATACATTATCAAATTGATTCATATATGCATAAGATGCCTTTGAATTGGTTATTAATCCGCCGCCCATTCCTTTCATGGCTAAAAATCCCACATCAAGTTCTTTACATTTGTTGACCAGATCTATTTCAGTTTGTCCGCTTAAATAGGAAAATGGATATTGCAGTGTTTCATACAGTCCTGATTCAATAGCTTCAGTGGCATGGGTGATTTTATGGGTTGTTATTCCGATGTGTCTTATCATACCCTCCTCTTTAGCTTCAAGCATCGCTTTATATAAGTCATCTTCACTTTTTGGACAAAATGATAAATTATGGAACTGATACAAATCCAGATAGTCTGTTTTCATGCTTTTCAAGGAGGTTTCAAGTTGACTCCAAAAGTCTTCAACCTCTTCGGCCGCACCCTTGCTTGCAAGATAGATGTTTTCACGGACATCCTCAAACGCTTCGCCAAGTTTGGCTTCGCTATCTGTGTAAAAGTGTGCCGTATCGTAAAAATCAATTCCATTTTCATATGCATGCAGCAGAATTTCAACGGAATCCTCCATAGTTCTTCTCTGGATTGGAAGGGCTCCAAATCCATTTTTATTAACTTCCAAATTTGTCTTTCCAAGTCTCATTTAAAATCCCTCTTAAAATTTACACACTTTCTATAATGTCTAAAAGATATTTTTTAAGAATTTTCAAAAGTCTTATTCATAATATCAAACTTTTTAATTTAAACTAATGGCCTCTCTCATTATATTTATATATTTTTAAGATTATAAATTAGTATATTACTTATTTTATTTACAAATAATTTGAAATTGTGATGATTAAATGAATGATTTAGAAGAAATTGTATATAAACATGCATTATTAAACGCAGCTAAACATAAGGGAAACGCAAATCCCGGTGCAGTTATGGGTTCAATAATGGCGAACGAACCTGAACTTAGAAGTCGAGCAAAGGAAATCGGGCCTCTTGCAGGAAAAATCGTGGCCCAAGTAAATGGCTTATCTGCCGAAGAGCAAGCTAGTGAAATGGAAAAGTTTGGTGTTGAAGTTCAGGAGAAAAAGAAAGTCAAGGAAGTGGGACTTCAGGAATTGCCCGGTACTCATGAAAACATTGTCCTTCGTTTTGCTCCGAACCCAAGCGGACCGCTTCATATTGGACACTCAAGGGCAGCAGTTCCAAATGCCGAATATGTCAAAAGGCATAACGGCAAATTGATTTTAAGAATTGAAGACACAGATCCTAAAAGGGTATATGAAGACGCATATGAAATGATTCCCGAAGATTTGGAATGGTTGGGAATCCATCCAGATGAAACAGTTTATCAGTCCGACAGGTTCGATATCTATTATGATTATGCTCGCCAATTGATTGAAAAGGGCGCAGTTTATATGTGTACATGTGACGGAGCAACATTCAAAGAGCTTAAGGATAACTGTAAGCCTTGTCCATGCAGGGACAATTCCGTAGAAGAAAACCTCAAGTTGTGGGAAAAATTCGACACTATGGAAGCGGGTGAGGCCGTTTTAAGGGTAAAGACAGACATCAATCATAAAAACCCTGCCATCCGGGACTGGGTTGCAATGAGGCTTGTTGACGAAACCCACCCAAGGCTAGGCAATAAGTACAGAATATATCCTATGATGAACTTTTCCGTTGCAGTCGATGACCATCTGATGGGAATGACACATGTCTTGAGAGGAAAGGACCATTTGGCAAACAGTGAAAAGCAAAAATACTTGTATGACCATATGGGGTGGGATTTGCCTGAATTTATCCATTACGGCAGATTGAAAATGGAGGATATTGCATTGAGTACCTCCAAAGCGCTTGCAGGTATTGAAGATGGAACCTACAGCGGATGGGATGATCCTAGACTTGGAACCCTAAGGGCTATTGCAAGGCGTGGAATCGACCCTAAAACGATTTACAATTTGATTACTGAAATCGGTGTTAAGATGGCAGACTCCGCAATCAGCTGGAAAAAGATATATGGTCTAAACCGTAATTATCTAGAGCCAATCGCAAACCGTTATTTCTTTGTGGAAGACCCTCAGTTAATTGAGGTTAAAGGATATGAAGATGGAGAGGTCGTTATTGAAAGACCACTTCATGCAGACCATCTGGACCGTGGAAACAGATTACTTCCATTTAACGGCAGTGCTTATTTGGCAAAAAGTGACATTGCAGATGGAGTATTCAGATTGATGGATGCTGTTAATGTAGATATTTCTGGTGAAGAGATTACCTATAATTCAACTTCCTTTGAAGATGCAAGAGACATGAAGGCAAGAATCATTCAATGGGTTCCTGTTGGGGACAATGTCAACGTCAAAATAGTGATGGATGATGCGTCAGTCAAGGAAGGTATGGGAGAGATTGCATTATGTGATTTGTCCGTTGGTGACATCGTTCAATTTGAAAGGGTCGGATTTGCACGTTTGGATGAAATCAAGGATGATGAGCTAATATTTTATTATGCCCACAAATAAGGTGGTTTAATGACATTATTTGCTAATGGTTATGTTACCTTGCAGACACCAAAGGATTTTGATCCCATTCAAAGCAAAGGTGATTTTGTTGAGCTTTCTTTGGTTAATCCGAATATCCCGATGACTATCAAGTTTTCAACAACTCCTACTATTGTAGGGCTTCCAGATATTAAAAATGCAATGGAATCCCAATTGGAAGCCAATCCCAATATAAACGTACAGACTTCTGATTTTATAGCTATAAATGATGACATTTATTATATGATTGTATCATCCATTGAAACCGAAAAAAGCCAAATTCGCAGAAATGAATTCCTGTATGTGGAGGACAATAATCTATACACTTTTGAATTCATATATCCTTATGCGGATGCGGAATTGGATGATTTTTACCTAAATATGATAAGGTCTTTGAATATAAAAAAAGCTAAATATGTTTTAACTGATGACGGCTACAAAATAAATGAGTAAAAAAAAGATATATTTCTTAATATATCTTTTTAATGTCGCTCGGTTTAATTGTAATATTCTGTCTTCTGTATTTTACTTTAATGTCATCACCATTAATAGCATATACTTTACTTGAATAGGTTTCCCCATCATGTTTAAAGATGATTTCATCACCTTTATGGAGCACTTCTTCATTACTATTAATCATAACTTTAAGATTGGTTCTTGATGGTTTTGCTTTTGGCTTTGGAATTGCAGGTTCTACGTTATTTGGTTCTGGAACGGCATTTTCTTTAGCCATGTTAAATACTTTGCGGGTATTTTCCTGTCTTAATATGTCTTCTGGAGTTTCATCAATGTAATCTACATGGGTTTCGTTAATGATTGGTTCATATTCATCGTAATCATTGTAATCATCGTATATTGGGTCGTTAGAATATGAGTTGACATTTCTGATGAACTCTTCATTAACATCAGGTTCTGGTTCAGCCTTCTCTGGTGATAATTTTTCACGGATGTCTTTAACGATGCTTGAATTTTTAAAGGTATTTGTTATTTTAGCCAAGTCCTTTCTATAGTCAAGATCGCTCAATTCACCGTTTTCATCTTCAAATAAGTTGGATGAATCGATTGAAGCTCCGAATTCATAATCTTCATCTGCACCGGATAGGATGCTTACACTGTCCTCTTCAACTTTTGTTGGAGTCTTTAATGCTGTTTCTTTGATTTCTGGTTTTTTGTCTTCTTTTTTAGTTATCACATCATTGATGCTTTCGGTTTTTTCTTCTTCTTTATCATCAATAGGGGTTAATGTTTCTTGAACTGTAGTTTCCTCTTTAGGGGCCTCCTCTTCTGCAGGTTCTTCTTCCTTGTTGATGACTGCATCTGTGATTGTTTTTGTTTCTGAGATTATAGGAACTTCATCTTCTTTTTCATCTGCACTGGTTGCTGTATCTATTGCTTCATTTATGGTTTTTGGTGATGCAGTGGAATTAGGAGTCAAGTCATCGCTTCCAGTGGATTTTATGGCATCCGCAATTTTATGCATCTTTTCAATGCTTTGCTTAATGTCTGCTTCATCTTTTTTAGAATCATCGAAGTCTGTTACTTCTTCAATTAAGCTTTCTTCTTCGCCGGATTGCCTTCTTTTAATGCTTTCCTTAATGTCTGAGTTATCAGGCGCATCTTTATTGATGATTTTTGATTCTTTTTCTCTTTCGTCATCTTTTCTTTTTGATTCTTTAATTAGCTCATCGATAGTAAATAAGTCTTTAAGCTCGTGTTTTTCTTCATCATTCATATTATTCCTTTGGCTCATAATATCTCTCTGGGTATCGGTTATTGGTTCTTGGAATTTTTTAACATTGTTCTCATAATTAATTAGTACTTGATTTTCGGATGAATAACTAATATTTTTGCTTTGCTTTTCAATAGTTGTTTTTGGAACTATGTATGGATTTAATTCTTCTTCTAGCTGAACACTCTCATTTTTAGGGGTAATGTCAGGCTTATCATCTTTTGAAAAATAATCAGTATTTGTATTTAAAGATTCTAGTGTATTTTCATTTTTCTTATTCTTATTCTTATTTTCTTTTGAAACCATTTCCTGTAAAGGATTTTTTGTTGTCATGTCTGAAAAGTCAATTTCTTCTGTTTCTTTATCACTATAATACACTTTTACAATTATTACACTGATTACACCGATAACAGCAATTGCTGCCCATACCAATAATAAAGTTCCGCTCATTTCATCCACTCTTATTTTTCAATTTATAGATTATTATATATTTATCTAAATTCTTTATTATATAGTTTTATATTGATTTTTAAAAAGATTTAATTTCACTTTATTTTTATCAATTGCTTC
>JAILDN010000055.1 GCA_024689425.1 Methanobrevibacter sp. | reverse complement strand
ATTGGTTACGTGCAAGAAACTACAAAGGAATAAGATATGACAGGAATATCGCACTTATGTAATCCATTAAATTCAAATAGTATGAAAGAAAAAGTAAATCAGTTATCCCCAGAGGATATACAACTGTTCGCTTCTATAGTTTTAGAACCCCTATTATGATAAACAATTAAAACATAAAATGAAAATAACATTACTTACTGAAGAAGAATTGAAAGAACTTGTTATGAAAGACAGTCAGCAAGTTCTGAATGAAATGGCCGAACCGTTGAAAAAATATATAAAAAGAATAGAAAATATTAGATTTCAGTTAGCAGAAAACTGGTGCTTATGCAAATATTGCCAATTATTTAGTAATGACAATCCAAATTTTGCACATTGGATTACAGAATTAAAGCCATGCATCCAATATCTAAAATTTGTGGACATAAAAGGTGGAATTGGTAAAAAGAAAACGTTACAAAGAATTTTAATAGGTCAATACGATTTCAATAGTGCTGATATGATAAGAAGAATTATTGAGGATAAATTCTCTGATGAAAACATTAATGATCCAACCATTATTTCAACTGTGAGTAATGAATTTACAAGTAATGTAGATGATTTAATAGAAGCTATCTCTAACAACAACATTACTATCAATACTTATTTTCAAAATACATTTCAACAAAAATAAATAAAAATTATATTTGTTATTTTTTAGTTTTTAGTTTTAAAGCCCCTATTATGATAAACAATTAAAGCGGAACCTCTCTTTTTCATTTGCAAAATTATTCATATATTTAATAAAAATACAAAAAAATAATTATTCGTTATGAAGGTTAAATTATATAATAAAAATGGTGAATGTATTAATTCAGAGGATGTTAAGTTAGACGACATTTTAGAAAAGGAAACAAGCATCTTCCGTAATCCCTTGATGGAAATGGCAAGGGTCGATAATCCAAAAATGGATTCAAGAATACTGGGCACCAAGGAGATATGGGTTTACACAGCAGATAAGCAACAAATGCCACCTCATTTTCATTACAAGGATACGAAAGGAAGTGTGCAGTTTGATCTTGAAATAAAGATTAAACCTATTAAGGACCTTATCATCTGTAATTCTGGAAAGAGAGATGGCGTTCCTGAAGACAAGCTTCGGACATGGTATGGATTGAGTGATGCAAAAAAATCACTACAAAATTGGCTATTTTCAAAAAACAGTCATTTTAAGACTTCGACAAACTATGATGTTCTTGTTTTTATGTGGAACTCCATTAATCCTAATAATGTTGTTGACATTGAAGTTTTGGAACCCCTATTATGATAAACAATTAAAACGTATATTTGGAAAAATATTTGAATAAGATTATGCCAAAGGAAAGGATTATTAGACTGACGGAAGAACAAATAATAGATATTGTTGAAAAAACAGTATCGCTCATTGTTAATGAACATACCCAATCCGTCTTGAACCGTGGTGAAAGCAAAATGACATATAATCAAAAAATGTCATTGAATGAAATGGCACAAATAAACGTGAATGAAATGGGCACGGACAAAAAATGCAGTTTCAATTGTAATTTATATTACGTATATGTTAAAGGAGAAGGCTCTTATAAGAAATTCCCCCATTTTCATATAAAACACAAAGGCGAAGGATGGGATATCAGAATGAATATGGATGGTTCGTTCAACACAATCAAAACACGTAGTATAACAAGACAAAATGAGGATGACTTTGATGACATTGAAAGAATTGCCATGGAATGGGTAAAACAAAAAAATGCTTTAGAACCAGACAAAACAAACGGAGAAGTTGCACAAACCGAATGGATAAGGAACAATAGCTAGCAAAAAACCACTTTACCGATGTTTTACCCCCTATTATGATAAACAATTAAAACTAAAATGGTTAAAAAAGTTATAAAAATAACAGAAAATGATTTAGAAAAGGTTGTTCGCTCTTCATTAAAAAGAATAGTGGAAGAGATAGAAACTGGTAATCTTTCATTTAACAATAACAATGGTATAAATGTTGAATTTATTGAAAGGGACAAAATACTTTCTGTTATTGATATTATATGGGAACTTCTTTCAATGTCATATGAAAATATTGGTGGGTTAAAAACATATAAAAGTAAAAATCAATTTGCAAAAATTGTAAAATATGCAAAGATAGCATATTACAACGGAGAAATTGTGGCTTGCGCAACCTATCGAAAAATGGAAGATAGTTTTAAAATGGTTGCAATTGGTTGTAATCAAGAAGAAAGTGGAAAAGAGGGCTTGCAAAGTATAATAAAAGATGATATTATAAAAGTTGATTATCATTTTTGGGCTGAAGTAAGCGGTGCAATAGAACATTATTTCAAGAAATACAACGGATACCCAATGCCAAATATTATAATGTACCCCAGAATTGAGAGCATGAGTTAAGGTGAAAAATGAGTAGTTTTGCAGGGAATAAAAACTTTAGGGAAAATGACAACAAAACGAAGGAAATTCACGAACAAATTCAAGGCCATGGTTGCCTTGGCCGCGA
>JAILDN010000050.1 GCA_024689425.1 Methanobrevibacter sp. | reverse complement strand
AAAGGATCATCTATTATTAATGTTGCAGTTCCATTGCCTTTAATCAATTCCTGGATTGCAGATAATGTGGTTTTAGCATTTTTTTGAGATTCTTCATCTTCAAATAATTGCATTGCTTTTTTTACTGCACTTTCGAATCTTACAAGAACTCCTTCAACATTGGTCACATATCCTTCGGATTTTGGACCTGGTTCAACTTTTACTCCAACTTCAGGAATGCTTACCGTTGCTGATTGTGAGCGGACCACTCTAACGGATAATGTTTCCCCTGAGATTTTTAATGTATATCTTGCAGGGTCATTCTGTTCTAAGGATATTACATCGCTATGTTTAAAGCCACATTTTTCACATTGTATGGCGGTTTCAAGAACTTTACCAAAATGTGGAATTTCAAATTCCTTCATTACTGATTTTGCAATCCCTTCAACGCCACATGCAGGACATTTAATAATCATTTCAGTGATTTCGGTTGTCTCTTCTTTACTCATTGTAAACAAATCCTTTTTGTTTTAGTTCTTTTTCAATATTTTCAAGGGTTTCCATATTAGGAGCGCAGACCAAGAATTCCCTGTATTTTGAAAGATTGTATAAGTTAGTCAAATCCTCTTTAACCGTTGGATTTTTCTCAATATTTTCAATAAAGCTTTTAGTTGACTCATCATCTGAGACTTTAACTTCTCTGACTAACGGATCTTTAAATCCTTTTAAGGTGTATGTAATCTTTTCAATACTCCCATTGTTTTGATTTATTATAATGTCAATAACGTCTTTTAGCTCTTCAACGCTATTTGTTAGTTTAATGTTGGCACATGATTTGTTGATAATCGTCAAAATGTGTTCTATGCTTTTTTCGATAGTTTCCGTTTTGATTACTGGAACATTATATGTTTGTGCTTGCTCTAATAGGTGATTATGGATAATTCTATTTTCTTTAAAGAAATCTAGCTGTTTTCCTCCCCTACCTACCTGTATGGCTCTTTTAACAAAACGTTCTTTATGTGATTCCTCATCTGAGCTTAAAACAAAGAAGTATATTTCAGCGTAATCTTTAAATTGTTCTATATCTATTAATCCTGGAACTAAATGGACTCCTTCAATTATAATGTCATCAAAGTCTGTTATTGCTCTTTGAATTATCTTTTCGAGTCCTGGAATTACATAAGATGCATGTTCATCAAAACCTGCTGAAACCAGGTCTTCATAACTTGTATAGTTTGCTTTGTTTCTTAAGTTTTTATAAGCATCATATGATGAACTGTGCAGTGCTGGAGCATATTCTTTTCCAATAATGCCACGAACAACTGCTCTAATAAAATCACTTTCAATTAAATGTTTAATATTTAATTGTTTAGCTAATTCTGCAGCAATTGTGGATTTACCGATTCCTGATGCACTTCCGATTAATATAACGTAAGGTTTTCTCATCATTGCCACTCCATTTTGTCTTTTTTAATATTGATATTTATAATTACATTAAATAATATTTTTCTTTTCAAAACATATATTTTAATAATAGAAACTATAAAGATAGTTAGTAATACATAATCTGAATTACTATTTTTTTTTAAAAAAATAATTTTTCAAGATTATTTGATGATTATGCATATGTTATAAATTATAAGTTATAGGAGAGATAGTTTTGTATTCAATACAATCAGTTAAAGAAATTCAGGATTTAAACCCCTTCATTGTTGTTGGTTGTGGAGGTGGTGGAGAAAAATTCTCTAATCTTGAAGGCGTTGAAACGGTAGGATTCATTGATGATGATGAGAGAAAGCAAGGTAAGCAGTTTTGTGGACAGATTATTTCAGGCAGTTTGGAAAGATGTTTGAAGGATTGTGATGCTAAGTCCCTAGTTATTATGCTTCCAATTGGTGCTGAAGGCACCGCTCTTAAATATGCTGTTCAAGCTATCGATGCCGGATTAAATGTAGTTACTTCATTCAGATCATTATCTATTGAAGAAAATCCTTCTTTAGCTAAATTTGCGGATTCAAAAAATGTCGTTGTTAAAGAGATTAGTCCTAGATTAGATGTTGTTGAAAATTTTGCAGGTATTGCTCCTGAAAAATCTTGTGAAATTTTACCTAAGATTTCTTACACTCCTAAAGCTCCAGTTATTTTTGTTGGAGGAACTTCTCAAGAATGTGGTAAAAGAACAACTTCTAAAAAATTAGGTATTGCAGCAATAGAACGTGGATTAACTCCTGCTATTATTTCCACTGATGAGATGGGTCTTGAAGAACCTACAGATTTTAATTTCAGAGCAGGTAGTTTATCAGCAATGGATGTTCCTGCAGCTATTTTATCAGCAATTAAATATGTAGAAGCTGAAAAAAGTCCGGACATTATTTTCATTGAAGGTCAATCTAGTTTGACTGAAAAAGGAAACCCTCATCCAAGAGGTTTATCTGCAGCTATTCTAATCGGTGCAGCCCCTGATGCTGTTATCGTAGGACACAGACCAAATCACCCATATAGAGAACCTAGGGGAATTGAAGAGGAAATTAAAGCTATTGAAGCTATTGAACCTACTAAGGTTGTTGGTTTATCAATTAACTTAAGAAATGCTAATTTAGATATGGATATTGATTATTTTGAATCAAAATTTAATTTACCTGTAGAAGATGTTTATAATAATGGTGCTTCAAAATTATTAGATGCTATTTTCGAGTATTTAGAGGAGTAAATAAAATGAATTTCATGGATAATATTAAAAAAAGTTTAGGATTTGAAGTAGACGAAGAATATGGGCCACAAAATAGAAATACTAATCCAAATCGTCAAGCTCCAAGACCAAATCCTAATTTTGGTCGTAAACCTAGTCCTACCCCTAGTCCTAGACCAAAATTTGATGATATAGAACCTATTGTTCCTGAACAACCTTTTTACGAAATTGTTTTAATCAGACCTAGAACTATTGATGATATTAACTATGTTGTCGACCAGGTTTTAGAAGAAAAAAATCCAGTTCTTTTAGATTTATCTTTCCTTGAAAATGAAAGTCCTGCTAATTTCAAACTTGCTGGAGAAAAAATTAAACAAATGAGGGCTCGTTATGGCGCTCAAGCTTTATTGCTTTCACGTTCCAGTGAAAAAAACTTAATCATTCTTTCTCCTAAAAAAGTTAAATTAGTTAAAAAGAATTAAACACGAATTGAAGTAATGCCTTGCATTATTTCTTTATTCTTATTTTTTATTAAAATTTAGGTAAACCTAAAAATTATAGAAAGATTTATATACTAGTTTAATCTACATTATAACTAGTGATGTAAAGTTTAGGTCAACCTAAAAATACATTGCTTATTAGTCAATAAATAATACAATCTCCAAAATCGAATTTGAATTGAATTAGTTTTCTCACAATTTTCTAGTTCAATGCAATGGAAAATATTCTGCCAAAATTTTCCAAAAAAGTGCGGTGTTTAAGAGGTCATTAAACACCAATACTCTCTTTTTTTAAAATTTAAAAAATTTTTCAGCATTTTTAAAAGCGATTTTATCAATATCCTTTTGATTGAAACCCTGTTTTGCAAGTTCTCGGACAGTTTTTGGAACTGACAACGGGTCTGATTCTTTATTACTAATATCACTGTTTAATAGGAATTTATCAAATCCATATTCATCTAGAATTGATATTGCTTCGTATTTATCCATTTTTTGTGGTTGAACTGTTAGACCCAATGTATAATCAGTTGAAATAACATTTTCGACAACATTTGGATTAATATGATCTATCACAACATATTCTGGAGAAATGTGTTCGGGCAATATATTTAAGATTTCATCAAGTACTTCTTTCTTGTTTTTACGTGGGGTGTGAATAATTACGTTAGTTTTTGTTTCATCAGCGATATCTAGTTGTCTTTTGAATACTGCATATTCATTTTCTGTTAAATCTTCAAGACCAATTTCTCCAATAGCTACAATGTCTTTGTTTTCAATCCATCGGTAAATATTTTCGTATATCAATTCGCTATTGGTATCTGCATTTGCAGGATGGATTCCCAATGCAACTTTTAAGTCGAGGCCATGTTCCTTTGCTCTTTTTGTATCATAGTTCAAAATTCTCATCAAATGATTTAAAAGAACTGTTTCATTATCTATCTTGTAGGGATAGAATGCACATGTTACTGCAGCATCTATTCCAGATAAATACATTTCCTTAAAATCTTCACCACTTCTTGCATCTCCATGTATATGTGTATCTATCATTTTATCACTTACAATTAATTTTCATTAATTATTATGTTATTTTTGATTAAAAAATTTTAGTTAAATACCTTGTGCAAATGTGATTTTGTGCATTGTCACACTTCCTTAGATTTTATATCGATAGTATTATAGATTATAGGATAAGTAATACTGGTGGTGAAAAATATGAATACGATTCCAAGAACAATAAAGAACTATGAATTAATTTCAAATGAGATAAAATTCTTACCCAAATCGATATTGAGATTGAAAATACTAAAATTCCTATATCAGTCTCCCTTAAGCATGAAAGAACTCAATAGAAAGGCAAATATTGAATATAGTGCAATATCAACAAATGTACATAAATTAGAATTAGAAAACTTATTATATAGAAAAGAGAGCAAATACTTCCTGTCTAATGAAATGAAATTATATATGGAAAATCTAATGGAATTAGACAAGATAAGTCAAATGTTGGAGGATATATTTCCCATTTTGCATAATCATGTAGTACATTCAATTCCTACATATTCCATCTGTAACTTGTCCAGATTGGAAAATATAAAATTATTGGAGGCTGATGATTTAAACGCATATAAAACATATGATTTCATTGAAAAGTCACTTAAACATGCAAGATATGTAAATGCAATATTGCCATTCTCTTATGAGAATTTTAATAATCAGTTCAATGACCTGCTTTTTGATAATATTTCCATTAATTTAGTTATTCCATTATCCATAGGGAATGTACTAATTAAAAGCTTAGATACATCGAAAAAAAATTTGAAGCTTGATTTTTTCAATGATAATGAATCAAATCATATGTTATTAATATGCACGGATAGAAAAATGATTTTGGGTCTCTTTAAAAATGATGGAGGATATGATCAAAATAGATTATTGGTTTCCAGCAATAGGAATTCTATTAATTGGGCTAATGAATTGTTTGAACAATTTAAAAAAGAGAATATTTAAATGAGTATTGATTACTCATTTATAATAGTTTTCAAGGTATGCTTGTAGTTCAGAGATAGGAATTCTTTCCTGAGCTTCTGTGTCTCTATCTCTTACAGTAACCATGTCATCTTCTTTTGTTTCATAATCGACTGTAACTGCAAGTGGAATACCTATTTCATCTGCTCTGGCATATCTTTTACCGATTGTATTTCCTTCATCGTATTCTACAGTAAATCCGCTTTCCCTTAAGTTGTTTTTAAGTTCACTAGCAATTTCTGGAAGTCCGTCTTTTTTAACAAGCGGATAAACACCAATCTGAACTGGAGCAATGCACTTTTCGAATTTAAAGTAGTCTTTTTCATCACTTTCTTTAAATGAATGTAGTAAAACGGAATATAGAATACGGTCAATACCAAATGAAGGCTCAATAACGTGAGGAATGACTTTCTCACCAGTAACTACTTCTTCCACTTCTTCAATAATGAGTAAATCCTGTGAAACTTCATAAATTTCATCTAATTCAATTACATATTTTCCATTATCATTTAAAGCAGAGATAATTTCTGCAGGATCAGCTTCTTCAATTGCTTGTTTTACTTTAGGAGAATTTCCTTTGAATACTGGTCCAAATTTGGATAAGTTAGGTTTTACAACAGTTTTTTGAACAGTTTGAGGTTCATCATATTCTTGGAAAACATATAGTTCCTCATTACTGAACTCAGAATGTGAAGATAAATCATAATCTCCTCTGTCAGCTATTCCAATAATTTCAACCCAACCGTATTTATCGGTTTTAACTTCAACATCCCAGCAATCAAGAGCATAATGAGCCATTTCTCCTGCTAAATGTTGACGGAATCTCAATACTTCATTAGGGATACCAATTTCATTTAAAAATTTACGAGCTAAATATAATTGATAAATTAACATCTCATTAGCAACAATACCTTTGTCAAGTGCTTCACGAGCTGTAATTTCTAAAGGTTCAGTTCCTTTTTCCTGAACTTCCTGTGAACTTAAGCATAAAATCTCATTTTCAATCTGTGCAAATTTAGGGGTTGTTTTATTATTAGGGTCTAAAAAGATTTCCGCTTCAGCTTGTGTAAATTCCCTAAGTCTGATAACTCCTTGTCTTGGTGAGATTTCATTTCTGTATGCTTTTCCTAATTGTACTGCACCGAATGGAAGTTTTCCTCTGAAAAATCTTTCAAGACGTTTGAATAAGATAAATATTCCCTGTGCGGTTTCAGGCCTCATATATCCTACTTTATTTCCTTTAGCACCAATTTGAGTTTTAAACATTAAGTTATAATCCCAGATATTAGCTAAATCGCCGCCACATTCCGGACATTTGATATTATTTTCTTTCACGATTTCGTCCATTTCACTGTTTTCAAGGCTTTCTACATCCCGACCAATGGCTTCTTCAATGATGTGGTCTGCTCTGAAAACTTCTCCGCAGCTTTCACATTTGGTCATAGGATCTGTAAAATTATCAACGTGACCTGATGCTTTAAGGACTTCTCTTGGCATTACAGTCGGTCCTTCTATTTCATAGAATCCTTCACCAGAAACATATTGTTTTCTCCATTTTTGCATAATGTTGTTTTTTAAACTTGCTCCTAGCGGACCATAATCCGTAAATCCTGAAACTCCAGAATATATTTCAAATGATGGCCATAAAAATCCTCTTTTCGCACTTATATTTGTCATTTTGTCATGATTCATAAACTTAACTTCCATTTATTTTTTTAATTCGTAATCTTGTTTAACTCTACTGCTTTCAGGGCGAACTTGTCCCATATACTTACTATTTCTATTCGGATGTCCATATGGTTCTTCAGATGGTGTTGTCATTGTTTCAAAAACAATTTGACATACTCTTTGACCAGGATACAATGCTACAGGCATTGAACCGATATTTGAGATTTCCAAGGTTATTTTACCTTCAAAACCCGGATCAATAAAACCTGCAGTAACGTGCATAGTTACTCCTAGCCTACCCATACTGGAACGACCTTCTACTCTAGCTACTAAATCATCTGGAACTTTAACATATTCTAATGTTGTAGCTAAAGCGAATTCATTTGGATGTATGATAAATGCTTCACCTTCTTCAACAACGCTTGATTCCATGTAAGATGAAACGTCATCTTCGTCTTTGGGGTCAATATATGGTTTTCTAATTACTTTAAATACTTTGAATTCATCTCCCAATCGCATATCGACCGAAGATGGCTGTATTTGTTTTTCATCTAAAAGAGGTTCAATAACGATTTTTTCCTCTTTTAAGTATTCTTTTATAGTTTTGTCACTTAAGATTGCCATTTTATCACTTAATAAATATTATTCAGTTTCTATTAAATTTTCCATTCTATTAACAATATTATCTATTGTTTCATCGGAATAATCAATTGTAAGAGCTCCAAATTTGCATGTATTAACACAGAGTCCGCACCCTTTGCAGTTATTGGAATTAATGATTATTTTTCCATCTTTTTCTTCAATCGCTTTAAACATGCAAACATCTTTTAAGCATTTCATACAGCTTTTACATTTATTACTATCATAATTAACAGTGATTCCATCTAATTTTTCTAGTTTACCACTTATATCCTCATGTAAGTTAGGATATACTTTCCATAAACAGCAGCATGGACAGCAATGACATATTGTAAGTAAGCCTTCACCTGGCCTTATGTTCATCCATACAGTATCAATTTTATTTCTACCAATAATATGGCTTAAACCAGCAGCATCTGCCTCATCAACCTGTGCTAAGGCTTCATCAACTGTTGCTTCATGACATATTTTTCTAGGTATCTTTTTTGTTGTAGGTCCTAGAAATATGCATCCTATATCCTGAGGATAATCCTCACAATTATTTGAAGTTCTACATAAACATGAATCCATGATTACGATATCATCGCAACGTCTGATAACGTCTTTAATAACATCTGTTGGGAGAAACTCTGATTTTTCAGCTTCAATTTTTTTATTAACATTTATGGTATTGGGAATTACAATGATTTCATCCTTTTCAAATAGCATTTTGTTAATTACTTTTTTTGCTATTTTTGATTTTCGTGTAAGTCCTGCAATCCTGAATCTCCAGTTAAAGATTCTGTTTACCACATATATGCTAATCTCTGCAAAGCTTATTTTCTTCATATTTACTCCAATTTATTTTTCAATCTTCTAAGAATACCTTTAAAGGTATGTGCTTCCCTGCCAGTTATAAACGCCCGGTTTATAATATTTTTAAATGTTTTTAAACCGTTTTTCTTTTTATGTTCCGGAATATCTAAGCTGTTAATTAAATCACTCATATCCTGTATTATATAGTCTTTTTCAAGAGAAGTACTTCCTTCAAGTCCTTCTACTGGAAATTCATGTTTATTTTTGAATAATTCATAGAATATTATTGCTGCTGCATGTGATATATTTAGTATTGGATAAGTGGGGTCTGTTGGAATAGAAACACATAAATCACAACTTTCTATTTCGTTATTTGTAAGACCGTTACCTTCTCTTCCAAATAAAATTGCAATTTTATTATTTACATTAATGCTTTCGCCAAGCTGTTCAGGCCTTAATGGAATTCTTGATAGTTTATAGCTTCCCCCTGCAACTCCTGTTGAAGCAACTTTAAAGTCAATCCTTTTTGATTTATAAAAGTCATCCAGGGTTGGATAAATTAAAGCACTTTCCACAATATATTTTCCATGTGTGGCTTGATAATATGCTTCTTGTGTGAGTGTTGGAGGATTAATTAACACTAAATTTTTTAATCCAAAGTTGGCCATTGTTCTTGCAAGAAATCCGATGTTTCCTGGAGTTTCACACTCAACAAAAACAATATAAATATTATTTTTAAATAAATCCAATTCTTCTTCAGAGTCTTTTTTTGTCAGTTGGAGGTCTTTAATAGCTAGTGATTGACCTCTTGATTTTGCTTTTTTTGTGGAAGTTGATTTTTTCTCAGCTTTTGGTTCTTCTTCAGGTGAACTAACTGGTGTTGTTTCAACAACTTTCTGTTCACTTACGGCTGCATCTCCTATTTTAATCAACTCCAATTGTAATTATTCATAAGCTTTTTCCAATAATTCTAAGATGTGCATTACTTTAACGTCTTCTTCACCCATATCATTCAAACCATCTGTAAGGTTGCGTTGACAGAATGGACAAATTGTAACAACTGCATCAGCGCCTGTGTCTTTAATCATTTCTGCTTTTGCCTTTGAAAGTTCCATTGCAATTTCAGGTTTTCCGGCTTTTATTCCTCCACCGGCACCACAGCATTGGCATGGATAAATCATTTCTTCAAATTCAACGCCAGGAATTAGTTCTATAATTTCACGGGGTTGGTCTTTGATTCCTTGGCCTCTGCCCAAATGACATGGGTCATGATAAGTAACTTTCATGTTAACATCTTTCATTTTGCTCGTATCAAGCTTATCAACTAAAAATTCACTGATGTCCATTACATTGAGCTTTGAACCATATTCTGGATGATTGTTTTTAAGTGTAGCACCACAGCCGGAACATAATGTGATTACGGTATCATAATCTTTAAACACTTCTTTATTTTTATCAACTAGGCTTTGAACAAGTTCTGTCTGGCCGGTTCTTAATAGTGGGGAGCCGCAGCAGACTTGGCCTTCGGGAATGTCAATTTTAATGTCATTTGCTTCAAGTACTTTAAGTAACGTGTGTCCTATTTTTTGCATTTTATTATCCAGCATACAACCTGTAAACAAAGCAACTTTAGAGCCATTATAATTATTCACCTGGCTAATGAAACTTTCACCATCAACATCTACGGATCTGCCAGTATTTTTCACGTTTTCATTGAATACGACATGTTCAGGAAGTGGTCCTAGGTTTTCAGAGCATGCAATTGCCCTCATTTTTTCGATAGCATCACCAAACGTATTAATGTTTTTAGGACAAACCGCCAAACATTTTCCACAGCTAGTGCAGCTGTATAATCCTTCATCCAAACTTTCTTTGAGGCGATTAAAATCTTCACGAGGGTCAGATTCAAATTTAGATATGTATCTCATGATATATGGTCCGCCGAATTCGGCTGTTGCAAAGTTAACAACAGGACAGGATGAAAGACAAGAATAACATTCAATGCAGCTTCTGACTTTTTTAGTTTCAGCAGTATTTTCTTTATTTAGAGTTTCATCTAATGTGTCACGGTTCTGTGAGTGCAAAGTTAATTGCAAGTCCTTTACTTTATCTTCAATTCCTCTTTTATCAACAATTAAATCTTTAATGACTGGAAAATTACGTAACGGTTCAATTCTAGCATTATTTTTAATCTCTTTTTGACAGGCTAGAGCACCATTTCCATTAAATAAAATTGCACATGAACCACATTGCCCTGCTCTACAGGAACTTCTAAAGCTAATATCTTCATCGTATTTCTCATTAATGGCTTGCAAGGCATCTAAAACTTTCATTTGGGGTGTTTTTTCAATTTCATAACATTCCATATGTGGTTCCTTGTCAACCTCTTTGTCGAATCTAGACACATAAACTTTAATCATTCTTTCCCTCTATTTTATTAAGCTTAGTCAAAATAACTATAAATTTATACTATAAAATATATTATTATTATAATATATATCTATTTAATGATAATTTTAAGATTTTTAATGAGGACAAAATTATGAATTTAAAAGAATTAGTTACTGGAAAATCTGGTGATAAACAGTTTTTGCTCGGTAATGAAGCAGCTGTAAGAGGCGTTATCGAGGCAGGTATTTCAATCGCTGCTACTTATCCGGGAACTCCTTCATCAGAAATTGGAAATATATTATCTGTCCTAGCTAAAGATGCTAATATTTATTTTGAATTTTCAACAAATGAAAAGGTGGCAATGGAAGTTGCAGCGACAGCAGCTACTTCAGGGCTTCGTTCATTTACTTTCATGAAGCATGTTGGTATGAATGTGGCTAGTGACTCATTTATGACTACAGCATACACTGGTGTTAACGGCGGAATGGTAATTTTAACTGCAGATGATCCTTCACTTTTCTCATCTCAAAATGAGCAGGATACAAGGAACTATGCACGTTTATCAAATGTACCTGTTTTGGAGCCATCAAATTGTCAAGAAGTTAAAGACATGGTTAAATATGCATTTGATTTATCTGAAGAGTATAAATTACCAGTTATTGTTAGAACAACCACCAGGGTATCTCATATGCGTGGCGTAGTTGAATTTGGTGATGTTAAAGATAATTCCACAAACAATGATAATCATTGGAAAAGAGGACACTTCGATAAAGACCCGTCAAAATATGTTCCAGTTCCTGCATTTGCAGGCAAGATGCATGAGAGATTATGTGAAAAAATCACTAATATTAACAAAGTATCTAATAAGTCTGATTTCAATAAGTCCTCATCATTCAGCGATAATAAAAAGTATGGGGTAATCTCATCCGGCAGCGCATTCAATTATGCTTTTGACGTTATTAAATATAATGATTTGGACATGGATATTTTAAAAGTAGGTTTCTCTTATCCGTTCCCTGATGCAAAGGTAATTGAATTCATAAGGGATTTGGATGAAGTTTTCATCGTTGAAGAAGTTGATCCAATAATGGAAAAAGAAGTGTTGGCTATTATTGGCCGTGAAAACTTAGATATAACTGTTCATGGTAAATTGGATGGAACATTACCTCAATGCTATGAATTTAACTCAGATATTGTTGCCGAAGGTTTTGATAAAGTATTAAACTTCATAAATAAAGAAGGCATCGAATTTACTTCTAGCTTAAATGAATTGAGTGAAAATATACCTTCAAGGGCACCAGTATTATGTGCAGGATGTCCACATAGGGCAATGTATTATGGAATTAACTTAGCTGTTGGTGAATTGGGTCTAAAACCTTCCGATGTTGTTTTTGCATCAGATATTGGATGTTACACATTAGGTATTAATCCACCGTATAATGCTGCGGATTACTTATTGTCAATGGGTTCCAGTGTTGGTGACGGCTGTGGATTTTCAGTTTCAACAGATCAAAAAGTAGCTAGTTTCATTGGGGATTCTACCTTTTTCCACAGTGGTATTTCTCCATTAATTAATGCAGTACACAATAAACATAATTTTGTCTTAACAGTTTTGGATAATAGAATTACTGCAATGACTGGAGGTCAGCCAAACCCAGGTATTCCTGTTGATGGAATGGGTGATGACGCACCGGAAATTTCAATCCGTAAGTTAGCTGTTGCCTGTGGATGTGATTATGTGCGTGTAATCAATCCGTTTAACTTGGAACAAGTGGTAAAGACTTATAAAGAAGCTTTCCAAAGAGATGATACTGCAGTGATTATATCAAAAGCTCCTTGTACATTAATTAAGGGCTTAACTAAAAAGCCGCCGGTTAAATTAGTTGAATCTAATTGTAATCATTGTGACAAATGTGTAAGTGAACTCGCTTGTCCTGCAATATCAAAAGTTGATGGAAAAATCGAAATCGATAAGGCAACCTGTGATGGATGTAGTGTTTGTATCCAGGTTTGTAAATATGGAGCTTTGGAGGTGGAAAAATGAGTTACAGTATCTATATTTGCGGTGTAGGAGGTCAAGGAATCATTAAAACCTCTGTAATTATTGGAGAAGCTGCAATGAACCAAGGTTTAGATGTGGTAATGAGTGAAATCCATGGAATGTCACAAAGAGGAGGATCAGTATCTACGGAATTAAAAATTGGTGAATTTAACAGTTCAATCATTCCGGATAATACTGCTGACATGTTGCTTTCTTTTGAACCGATTGAAACCATAAGGGGGTTGCATAAAGTAAATAAAGATAGTAAAATTGTTTATAACACAAATCCGATTATACCATCTTCAACTAATGCACCTTATCCAAGTGTTGACAGCATTACAAAATCTTTAAAAGAGAACTTTAATCATGTACTTCCTATTGATGGAACAAAATTAGCTATTGATGCTGGAAGCGTTTTATCATTAAATATGGTTTTATTGGGTGCAGTTACTGCTGATGATAAGTTTCCATTATCTAAAGAATCAGTAATTGATGCAATGAAAAATAATTTAAAACCTAAGTTTCATGAAATGAATTTAAAAGCTATTGAAAATGGTTATCAATCAATGAAAGATTAAAATTTAAATATCATTATGATTAAATCATTAATTAGATGAAATGAGTGGGGATTTTATGGCTTACCAAATAGACAATGCTATAGTAAAAAAGGATAAAACCGGAAAATTAACATTAATTGACCCTGAAGGTAAATTTCAAGATGCAGATGCTTTTATAGCTGTTAAAAGTGATGATTTAATAACAATCCAACTCTTAATTAACAGTATCATGAATAATGACTTTAAAAGTTGGAGAGAATTAGGAGTAATTCCTGAAACAGAACCAGTTAAAAGTTTACTTCCACGTTTAGGCTATTCACGGGATGATATAGCTAAACTATTAAAAGAATTTTAATTAATTCTTTTTCTCTTTTTTAATTCTTTTTAGATTAATACTTTTTTTTCACTTTTAATTATTTTAATATAATAAATTAGTTTTATGTATTGCAGCATTATCGTCTGCATGGAATCAGAAAAAATAGAAAATTTAATTAGTTCAGAAAGTAATAGAAAAGAATTAAATCTTTTCTATGTCTTCATCGGTTAATATTTTTGCATTGTTTGCTTTGAAAACTTCTGTTGCAGCTTCGATATCTTCTACTTTCATAGCCACGATAGCTTCATCAGGTTGGCTGCTTACAAATGCATAGATGTATTCTAAATTAATGTCTGCATCATCTAGGATAGCTAATGTTGAGTTCAATCCATTTGGTTTGTCTGGAACTGCAACGACAATAACTTCACTTTGTTTTACAATAAAACTTTCTTCTTCCAATGCTTTTGTTGCTGCTTCATTATCAGACACGATCAATCTCAAAATACCATATTTTGCGGTATCACCAACTGAAAGTGCACGGATGTTAACTCCTGCTTTACCTAATGTATCAATAGCCTTTTTTATTCTCCCTTCTTTGTTTTCAATAAAAACGGAAATTTGAATTGCCATATTATCACCTCAATTATAACTCCCTTTCATCGATTACACGAACAGCTTTACCTTCACTTCTTGGAAGTGATTCTGGCTCACATAATGTTACATCTACTCTTAAGCCAGTTTCTGATCTGATTGATGCTTGGATTTGTTTTTCTACTTTTTCCATTTGTTTTATTTCATCTGAGAACAGTTCTTTTGATGCTTCTACCTTAACTTCCACTTCATCTAGAATGTCAGGTCTTGTTACATGTATTAAGTAATTAGGACTAATTCCTTCAATTTTAAGCAATGCTTTTTCAATTTGTGATGGGAACACCATAACTCCTTTAATTTTTAACATATCGTCACTTCTACCAGTGATTCTTGTCATTCTTACAGTAGTTCTTCCGCATACACATTTTTCTCCAATTAATGAAGTCAAGTCTTTAGTTCTAAATCTTAAAATAGGCATTCCAGTTTTTGTAAGTGAAGTCAATACTAGTTCCCCACTTTCACCGTGGTCTAGTGTTTCTCCAGTTTCGGGATTAATGATTTCTGGATAGAAATGGTCGTCTTGTATGTGCATTCCGTTTTGTTCACTGCATTCCTGTGCAACACCAGGTCCCATTACCTCGGTTAATCCATAAATGTTGTATGTTTTTATTCCAAGTGACTTTTCGATTCTTTTTCTCATTTCATCGGTCCACATTTCTGCTCCGTGAATACCTATTTTTAGGTTTATTTCATCTAATGAAATTCCTGCTTTTTCTCTGGATTCGCCTAGATACATTGCATATGATGGGGTACAGGTTAATATGTCACTTTGGAAATCGACCATTGTATCTAACTGTCTTCGGGTATTTCCGGCGGAAATAGGTATTGTAATTGCACCTAATTTGTTTCCTCCATGGTGAATTCCAAATCCTCCAGTAAATAATCCATATCCGTATGCATTCTGGATAATGTAGTCTTTTTTGGCTCCGGCCATGGTAAGGCCTCTTGCAATACATTCTCCCCAAACATCCAAGTCGTTTTGAGTGTATCCGGTTACTGTTGGTTTTCCGGTTGTTCCGGAGGATGCGTGAATTTCCACGATTTCTTCACGTGGTACAGCGAGTAATCCTAACGGGTAAGCTTCTCTCAAGTCACTTTTTGTTGTAAACGGTATTTTTTCAATGTCTTTTAAAGTTTTAATGTCTTCTGGTTTTAAGCCTATTTCATCGAATCTTTTTTTGTAGAATTCGACATTTTCATAAGCTAACTTTACGGTTTCCTGTAACCTTTCGAGTTGCCAATTCTCTCTTTCTTCTTTAGTCATACATTCTTTTTCATTCCAGACCATGTATATCCCTATTTTAAAATTGTTTTCTAAATGAATATTGTTTTTTTATAAATATAAAGCTTTTTTTTACATTGTACATTTGTGTACTATGTTTAATTAAGATATTCTTTAATTTTTTGATTAGATTGATGCATTTTTGAACATTAAATTTATTGTACATTTTTGTACATTAATGTATTTTTAATGATAATCTTTAAATAAAGTGTATGATAAATAGTATTATATAATATTTTTTATTATTATGAGGTTTATATTATGGATGTTATGATTTTAGCTATTGTATTTATAATCTACATTTTCGCTTTAGTTTTCGTAGGTTATTATGCATACAAAAAAACTAATTCCTCTGAGGACTTCATGATAGCGGGTAAGGATACACATCCATTTATCATGGCAATGAGTTATGGAGCTACCTTTATATCGACCGCAGCTATTGTCGGTTTCGGAGGAGTTGCTGGTGAATACGGAATGAGTGTTTTATGGTTGGCATTCTTAAATATCATTATAGGCGTATTCATCGCATTTGTATTTTTAGGAAAAAGAACTCGTAGGATGGGGCACGCTTTGGGCTCTTTAACCTTCCCAGAGTTTTTAGGAAAACGTTTTGATTCTAAATTTATTCATTATGTATCAGGATTAATTATTTTCTGTGCAATGCCACTTTATGCAGCAGTAGTATTGATAGGTGCTGCAAGATTTTTAGAATCTTCTTTATTAATTGATTTCAGTATTGCACTTTTAATTTTATCAATAATTATTACATTCTATGTATTGTTCGGAGGAATACGTGGAGTAATGTATACAGATGCTCTACAAGGAACTATCATGGTTGTCGCAATGGTATTTTTACTTGTATTCGTATACTGGTTGCTTGGAGGCGTTACCCATGCAAATACAGCACTTTCAGGTATGGTTAATTTATACCCTAAAGAAGCAATCGCAACAGGTGGTACGGGATGGACGTCGTTTCCAACGTTTGGTACTCCATTCTGGTGGTCTTTAGTATCATCCACTCTTATCGGTGTGGGTATTGGAGTATTGGCCCAACCTTCATTGATTGTAAGGTTTATGACAGTTAAATCTGATAAAGAATTAAACAGATCCGTTTTGATTGGTGGTATTTTCATCGCAATCATGCCAACAACCGCTTATATTGTGGGATCACTTTCTAATGTTTATTTCTTCCAAAAATTAGGTAAAATTGCAGTTGATGTTGTTGGAGGAAACATCGATAAAATCATTCCAACATTCATTACAATGGCATTACCTGAATGGTTTGTATATATTTTCTTATTATCATTAATTGCAGCTGCAATGTCTACAATTTCCTCTCAACTCCATACACAGGGAACTGCATTCGGTGTAGACATTTACGGTACAATTAGAGAAAAATCCAAGCAAAAATTAGATCAAGTTACAATCTCAAGAGTAGGTATTTTAATAGCAATTATTTTAGCATTAATAATGGCATTTTCACTTCCAGGAAGTGTGGTTGCACTTGGAACAAGTTTATTCTTTGAAATCTGTGCAGCGGCATTTTTACCAGTATTTTTAGGAGCGCTTTACTGGAAAGGAATTACAAGACTTGGAGCTATTGCAGGTATTTTATCCGGAACATTTGTAAGTTTATTCTGGCTGATATTTGTATTTGCAAAAACCGCAAAAGGTCTTGGAATCTGTATGGCTTTATTTGGTGTTCAAACAATTTTACCTGCTGCACCATGGCCGTTCATTGATGTTATGTTAATAGCAGTTCCAGTTTCTGCAATATTCACAATCGTAGTAAGTTTACTTACAAAACCTCCTGCTCAAGAGGTAATTGATGAAGCATTTAAAGACATTGACAATAAAGGAAGTGGGGCATAATGATGATTTTTGGAATTGAAGACCCAATGATTTGGGGAGTATATGTCGGAATTATATTATCCACACTTTTATGTGTTGTTTATGGTATTTTAAATTGGAATAAAGGGGATTAATTCTCTTTTATTTTATTCTTTTTTTTTAATTTTAGTTAGTTTATAAGGGTTTATAAGTACTTATTGTTCTTAGTTCAAAAAATTGATTTGATTCATAAGGAAAAATTTATTTTTAACGTGATTTATAATATATTTATGGATTATGTTTTCGTCATGATATAATAAAGAACTACAGATTGTAGATTTAATTGCATGGTCTTTTTTTCAAAATTATGAATATAAAAATAATGAGTTCATACACTGATAAAAAATATACACTTAAATTTTATTGTAGTTTAATTCTGAGATAATTTTAATATAATTAAAAATATAATTTTAATTAATGAATGTAACTAATGAAGATAAAATTTTCACCAAAGAATTTTTCCTGATTTTTGGAGCGTTATTATCCACTGCGCTTGTAATGTATGCTTTAATGTCCACAGTTACAGAGTATGCTACTTCAATGGGATCTACTGCTACAATTGCAGGTTTGGTGTCTGGAATATATATTTTTGGAGGATTATGTTCTAGAATCTATTCGGGAAATGCTTTGGAAAGAATTGGGTGGAGAAAGACGGCTTTAATTTTCATGTCCATTCATTTTTTATCCTGCTTTTTATATTTCTTTGTAAATAATGTTTCAATACTTTTAATCGTTAGATTTATTCACGGTATTGGATTCGGTGCATCAGCTAATGCAATAGTTACAATAGCTACTGCAATACTTCCTAAAAAACGTTATGGTGAAGCATTTGGTTATTTTATGCTTGGAACTACTATTGCTGTTGGCTTAGGACCCTATATTGGAGGTATTCTTTATGATTATATGGGCTCATTAGGCTGTTTTTTAGCGGCAACTATTTTTGCTGCAATTGCATTAATTTGTGTTTATTTAATTGATATAAGCAAATATGATCCAATAAATAATGCATCTTCAACGAATAATCAGAAAAGCAATTATGGGATTATTGAAAAGATTTTTGAAATTAAAGCCATTCCGGTTTCACTTTTCACCGCATTAACTGCTTTAGGTTACGTTTCAATCATATCATTTTATAGGTTGTATGCACAGGAAATTAATCTAACTCAGGCATTTTCATGGTTTTTTATAGTCTATTCTATTTGTTTGGTCGTTTCAAGACCGGTTGCAGGTAAAATTCAAGATAAGTACGGAGACAGAATCATCTGTGTCACAGGTATTATTGCACAGAGCATTGGTATTTTTTTAATTGCTTGGATGCCTTCAGTTATTACAATTTTTATATGTGCAATTTGTCTTGCTTTGGGTTTCGGTACTCTAAATTCTGCTTGCACTACGATTGTATCAAGAGATATTCCTGAAAATCGTCGTTCTTATGCTCTTTCAACATTTTTTATCTTTTGTGATGGTGCGATAGGTTTAGGTCCGGCTTTACTTGGAATATTTGTGTCTACAAGTTATGCTCCTCTATATTATGTCGCTTCATTTATTACATTAATGGCATTGCCTATTTGTTTATATGCACTTAAAAATTAAATACATTGGTGACAATTAATAAAATAAGTAGTATTAATGCTGAATAGCATTAATATTTAAATTTTAAAGTTTCTTCAACTGTAAAAATGTTTCTAAATTCTGCTGTTGCATCATCAAGATAGAATATTCCCATTTCCCAGCCATTTTCTTTGTAAATTTCTCCGATTTCAGGCATGATTTCAAAGGTTTTTTCAACTAGTTCTGGGTTTTTATCTTCTGTTGCGGTTCCGTAATATCTTAAAAACTTGTCTTTTTCAGTGTTCAGAGCAACAATTTCTATTTTTGGGTTTTCTTTGAGTTGTGCCCATACCTCTTTGAATGTTCCAACTCCAAAGTATATTTTGTCATCCACCACCATATGAAAACCTAATGGTCTACATTTTGGTTGATCACCGTCAACACTTGCAAGGAAGAATACTCCAGCTTCTGTTATGAAATCATCTACTTTTTGAATATCTGACATATTTTCACCTTTATTATTATTAATTGTTGTTCTATTTAAAATAATTTCGGTTTTTTTTGTTAAAATTATAATTTGTGTGATTTTTTTAATATTTGATATTTTTATGGTCTGTTTTAATGAGATATTGGATGTTCCATATTAACTTTCTTTATTTTCGCTTCGGATTAATGATAGT
>JAILDN010000048.1 GCA_024689425.1 Methanobrevibacter sp. | reverse complement strand
AAGCACATGTTCTCGTGCTTCTTCAGCAGATATCTTACCTTTGCCAACAAGAATTGGCAGCCTTCGAAGTTTAAGGTAGTCATCCAGCAGTTCTTTCCAATCTTTCATACTCATTGGGATTCTATCCTCTGCGCGTGATTCGGCTAAATTCAAAAAACCTTCTACTAAACTATTTAATCTTGATAATTCATTTTGATTCAAATAATTTTTGGATATGACAACGTCACTTTGGAGTATTTTTCCATTTGGTGCTTTTTTCCATGTTGTCAATCCCATATGAGTATTTTCAATATTGCTTCGTGTTTCTATGAGTTCTGCTGCAGTATGGTTGCTTATTGCAAATATCAGTTTGTTTTGTACTGTGGCAAAGAATTCCTTTGTTATGTCTGCATCTTTGTTATAATCAAAGCTTGTTGCATAAATGTCTGTGATTTTTTGATTGAATCTTCTCTCTGAAGCCCTTATTTCTCGTATGGTTTCTAATAATTCATCGAAATAGTCTTCTGTAAATCTTCCTCCTTTTTTCAGAAGTTCTTTATCGATGACAAATCCTTTTATCATATATTCTTTTAATATTTTATTGGCCCAACGGCGGAACTGTGTTGCTTCTTTACTGTTTATTCTGTACCCTATTGATATGATTGCGTCAAGATTATACCATTTTTGGGGCCTACCTCGATTATTTGATTTTTTTAAGGATTTCTTAATAAAATTGGGATTGTCTTTAAAAAGGTCTTTAGAAGATATGCTTACTTCTTTTTCATCTAGCTCTTCTTCTTGGATTATATTTGAGAAATGCATTGAAATATTGGCTGATGTTGTTCCAAATATTTCTGCTATGACTTTTTGACTTGACCATAATGTTTCGTTTCCAATTATAAACTCAGCTTCTATATCGTTCTGTTCGCTTTTGTATAGTAACTTTTCAATAAGTTTGAATTCGGGCATACACTTCCTCCTTGGTTTAATTTAAAAATTTTTATAATTGGTTTTATATATGTTACTGGTTATTATATCCAATTTTTGTTAGAGCATTTGATAAGTAATATTTGTTTGTAAATTATGAAACAAATTTGACCAAAAAGTAGTAGATAATTCATTTATTTTTTAATCATCGTTTGTTCGTATTATATCGAACAAATTTCAATAAAGGTAGTAGATAATTTGAAGTGCGTTATGCCAACAGCAACATCAAGCTAGTCAAAAGGAATCATAAACTACATAATCCAGATTCTCCACTTTTGATTGGGGATGTTAAAGATGATGATGTCGTTAAGGAAGTTTCAGAGCCAAGTTATATTGAAACTTATGGCAGTTGTACATGTAGATTTACTTTTTAATCAATTGTTATAGAAATAAAACCATATTAATCTCTTAAATATTGGCCATTTTGTAGGGGAGCGTGTATGGATTAAAGAATATGTAAGTCTGAAGTTTATAATACTTCAATATTAAAATCGAAAAAATCAACTAACATTTTACATCACCACCAAAATCAGACAACTCAGTTTTATCAGCCGAACATTGACAATAAATAAATACATTTTTAATCTTCAAAATCAAAAATTGAAAATATGAAAAGGATTTTTGAATTTGTCGAAAAATATTTTTTTATAGTAATATTAATCGCAGTAGCTATTTCTCTAATTTATCCAAATTCATTTAAATGGGTTTTAAGTAAATATAATGGCATCAACATTATCAATCTACTTTTAAGTATTGTCCTATTTACAATGGGAACCACATTGAAAGCGGGTGATTTCATTAATGTGTTCAAAAATCCTAAGGCAATTACAGTTGGAATTTCTGCACAATATGTCATAATGCCCCTTATGGCCTTAACTCTTGCAAGCGCATTTTCTCTTGATACTGCTTTGACAGCCGGACTTATTCTTGTTGGAACCGTTCCTGGAGGAACTGCATCCGATGTCATTACTTTTCTTGCAAAGGGAGATGTGGCATTGTCCGTTTCTTTGACTGCAGTTTCTACTGTGATTTCACCTCTATTAACTCCAATAATCACGTTATTATTAATAGGAAATCAAATTCAATTCAATCCGGTTGACATGTTCATTTCAATTATTGAAATAGTGATTGTCCCAATTATTTTAGGTTTAATCCTAAATTACAGATTCCCCAATTTTTGTGAGAAATTAAAAGATTATTTACCTACAATATCCTCTATTGTGATTTGTTTAATCGTTGCAGGAGTAATTGGGGCTAATAAACAAGCCATTTTAACTTCATCCACCATAATATTCATTGTCATTGCCCTACAATATTTCCTTGCAATGTTACTTGGATTTGGAATTGGCTACATTGCAGGAATGGACAGAAAACAGATGATTACAGTAGCTATCGAATTGGCATTTCAAAATTCGGGTTTGTCAACTAGCCTTGCAAAAACCCATTTTCCGAACTTATCCCAGGCAACAGTTCCGGGAGCACTTTATTCTCTCTTTCAGAATTTTGCAGGGTCACTTCTTGCATATGCATTCAGAAGATATCAATCCTAAAAGCAAGAATATGCATATCCAAGCTAATTAATCAAGATTAATTTGAATTATTTTTAATGTTTTAATCTATTTGCTATAATAATAAACATTATTTTTTTAATTCAGCTAAATTATCTTTTAATAGTTTATAAATGTTTTCTGCACCAATAATTTGCTCATCACTAACATTCCAACTTGAAGGGTACAATATGAATGGTTTAGATTGATCTCCACCGGCTCCACCATGGCTTCCAACCAATTCTTCAAAAGCACATACCTCATCAGTTTCTTCATCATAAAAACTGTTAACTAAGATATCTGGAGTATGTTCAAATGAACTGGTCCTTTTTAAATGTCTTACAATATTGTCTCCAAATCCTTCAAGAGGGTTTTCACCTTCAATTTCATCACTGTCAAGGAAATAAGTTCCATTTTTTCCAATAGCTAAATCACCACATTCTTGGGATTTAACTAGAATAAAACCGACATATTCATTGTTTATGAGGCCGGGTATCAGTTCAGGGAAATAGGTGTTAAGCTCCTCGTATGTTAATCTTTGATTCCATTGGGTCAAATAAATCATTGCTAGGTTACCTGAAGCCAATACGATGACTTCAGAGTCACTTACTTCCTGTTCTTCTTTTTTTGCTTTTTCTATTTTTTTATTTTTTCTTGAAAATGGAGTATAGTCTTCTGCAAAGTGGTCTTCATTTGAAGTCATTTTTGCAAATATGGTCATGTCTTTTGGAAGTAATGATTTGACAAAGTTTTCAAATGTTTCACCATATCTTTGGGTGAATGTAGCGCCATTGGTTTGGCCGTGATCTGATTGAATGACAAACTGATAGTCTCTAGGACAATATTTATTCGCATCAGTTAAATGTTTGATTTGTTTGTCCATTTCTCTTAAGGCGAACCATGCATCATTATCCCTAACTCCTGAGTGGTGAGCTATTTCATCATAACCCAGGTATGTTGAGTATGCAACATCAACATCTCCAATCATCATGTCTCCAATTAGTGTTGAAGTGTTAATTTCTCTCATGAATACATTTGTAGCTGCTCTTCTTGGAATGTATTTTATCCCACGTTTTATTCTTGGCCTAATATTTTTTATTGAATGTATGATTTGTGACCAGATTTCACGTATCATATCTGCAAGAAACAAAGTAAGTATACGTGCAAAATAGCTGGGATTGGAGAATACTGAATACCATGCCTTATTGTATAATTTTTTAAAGTCCATTATCTTACTAAATGTAAAGATTACATTATCAGTATCTCCTGAGAATAAATTTGATCTGCTTGCTCCATTATCCACAAGCAATCCATTTCCATCTGAAATTCTCTGTTCTAATTTGGGCACTTCAGTGATTCCAGAACATTGCATCATCTGATTGCCATTGCTCTTTTCTACCCACCTGAATGCAACGATGCCTTCATTGTTCCCATGAAGGATTCCTGCTTGACTTGCTCCGGTTTGGGAAGACAAGTCAGTTTCCCACATTCTAAGATTGTAATTATCACTGTCAATCATTTCTTTAACAGTAGGCATGTCTCCTCTTTCTACTGCTTCACATAAAACTTCGTAAGCAAGTCCATCAATTTCAACAATTATTACTCCGGGATAACCTTTAATTTCAGTTTTTCTTTTCTTTTCAGCATCCCTTAAAACAGCCCTGTAATATGAACTGTCATCATCAATCGTTATTAATGCGGATAGTACAGTTGTAACGATAGCCATAGATAATGGGGCAAGAATAATTGCAAAACCTTTAATTTCTATTTCAAACAGTGGTGCAAAAAACTGAAGTAGGAGTCCGTTTAATATTAATGTTCCGAAACCGAGGGTTAAAACTAAAAATGGCATAGCTATCCTTGTTAAAATAGGCCAGAATAATGCATTTATTAAACTGATAAATAGTACTAAAATGATTATGTCCTCAAAATTAGCTTTGACTCCTAATTCTAAAAAACATATCAAATATATTCCCAAGACATTTCCAATAAATACAATCAAACTTCTTTTTAAATTTCTTTTTGGTATTTGTTTTTGCTTGATTATATCCATATTAAGCCAGACTCCTTATTTTTAAAAAATTTTCACTCGGTTATGCGGGTAACTTTCAGTGTAATTTTCTATTGTGTTTTGAACATCATCCAATTTTATTATAATTTACTTTAATGTCAATATATGGATTCATAAATTTATTATTTTAATAATAATTTTTTCAATGAATATTAATATATTTTTTCTAGAACAAAAATTTGATGATTTAAAATTATTAAAAACTAAAAATAGTTAATATATAAAGAGAACGATTGTTCTTTTTAAAGTCTAAAATCTTGATGGACAAATCATCAACATAGGATGCATTGATGAAAAATCAACGTTATTGGCTAAATTTAATCTTAGGACAAAATTAATAAAAAAGGAAAAGATGAAGATTATCTTTTATTGTTGTAAATATATGCTCCAATTGTAATAATCACGAATGCGTTTATTAAAGTTCCTGCATTTCCAATAACTGTACTTATTGAACTACCAGTTGCTTTCAATAAGTCTAAAATCGCTTGAATTAATGCGAGGATTTGATTGATTAAATTTACAAGGAAATTTATTAAACTAACCACCAATCCTATAATTTGCTGTATAATTGATATAATTGCGGAGATAATTCCTGCAACTAAATTCAGTATGGATCCAATTAAGTTTAAAAGCTGTACAATTGAATTCACTAGAATAGTCAATAATTTTAAAATTCCATTAATTTCTTTCAATATCGGTCCAAGCATCATTAAAAGTTTTCCAATGGCGTCTATCAAAGAGTTAATTTCCGCCATAAATTCTTCAAATAGATTTGCCAGTCCTACCAGAGCATTGACAATCATTAGAATTTTATTTATTATTGTGTCGATAATAGGTCCCCATGAATCATAGAGGATATTGGCAAGAAAAGCCAAATAATCAAATAATTCCTTTAGGAATGTGGCATTTGTTTCATTATCGAGAGGTGATGTTATATTTGTATTGTTGGTTGTATATGGTACATTAGTTAAATTATTAGTTTGATTATTGCCTTCACCACCACTGGTGGTTATAAATGATACTTTATATGCAAAATAATCGGATTTATTACCAGATACTGATTTTAAAACTTCAAATTGAAAAACAGCTACCGTATGATCATTTATTTTAACAGTTACATGGTCGCTTACTTTTTCGTGTGAGGCCGCAACCGCTTTACCGACAGGAGTATTTGAGGAACCAGTTTTTATAAAATCTGTTATTATCTTTCCAATTTGGGCTGTTGAACCCTGTTTGTAGCATTCGATAATGGCTAGTTTCAGCGTATTTGAATTGCTGACTTTTGATGTAGGGACATGTTTGAATTCATCTCCTGAACTTGCAGGAGGTTTTGAATAATCTAGCCTAAATCCTCTAAACCCATCGCTAAATTTAATATCATTTCCATTTCCTTTAGCTAAAATGTAGTTCTTTTTGGATCCATTGTCCGTTTTGTTTTTATCTGTTATCTTGTTCTTGTCAGTTGTGTTATGATCTGTTGCATGATTATCATCATGTGTAGCATTCTCCGCTACGACAATGCTTAAAAAACAAAAGGAAATTAATATAACAATAATTAATGTAACAATTTTTTTGTTCATGTCATGCCTCTGTACAATAATTTATATTATCCAATATATTAAAAATTATTGGAATTTCAGTTGATTATAAACAACAGAACGTTTGTTTTGTTATTTATGGATTATTAGTTACATACTTTAAATTTTAAATATTATTATCTAAAAATATATATTTGTCAAGCAGTTAAGTAATGTGATAAATATGGATTTACGTGAAATTATAATGGATGCTATTAAATATCCTATTAGCGATACTCGAAAATTTTTAATATTCTGTGTTTTAATTATTCTAATGAGTTTATCAACAATTTTTCCATCATATGGCGTTAATGATGGTACTTTAGCTATGATTTCAAGTCTTGTGACTTTAATCGTTTCATTTATAGTTTTAGGATATTCAGTTGATGTTGTTAAAGCGGGGGTTGAAAATGAGGATACCCTTCCTGATTTTGATTATGTAAAACAGTTTATCATGGGTATTAAAGCATTGGTTTTAGAGATAATCTATTTCATCATACCTGCAGTCCTTGTAATAATTGTCGCTTCGGCAAGTGGGCTGTTTTCCTCATTCACTAAAATCGTATATGCTAGCATTAACGCTACATCTAGTGGTGCAAGCAATTTGACAATGATAATGGCGGCAATTCCCAAATCAACAATGAACACATTCACCAACGCGTTAACTGTTACTTTAATTGTTGGAATTATCTTATTTATCATATTTTCATTGATGTCATTTACAGGACTGGTGAGATTTGCAAAATACGGAAGTGGAACCGAAGGTTTAAGATTTAGGGAAATACTAAAGGATATGTCAAACGTAGGTTTTGTAAAAATTATTGTTACATTGATTGTAATTTATATAATTGCATTGCTTTTGGCAATTGTCATCGGACTGATTGGATTGATTCCGTATATTGGCGTTTTCATAGGCATATTTGTCGGAGTGCCATTTATACTGTTGTTTGTATATAGAGCTATTGGTTTATTGTATGCGGATGCATGATTGGTAAAAAATTAAATATCAAGTTGCATATGTAGTTCTATTGCTAAAAAAAACTGCAAAAGTAAAAAGTAAATGCTTAAGCATTTACTGACCTATTTTTTGATTAAATTTTAGCAGTCAAATTACTTCTTTTATTTATGAGATAGCTACAATTAAAATTAAAGATGGAAAAATTGTTTTAATTTTAATGGCACTTATTGGCATTAACTGGTAGATGTATCCAAATTTTTCAATGTTTAATCATGCAATACATATCAAACAGTTTACAAATTATATTTCAAATAAAAATATGCTCATATTTGTGTTGGTTTTTTGTGTTTTTTAAGAAATATAATTCCAATAATAACTGTTGCAATAACTGAAATCACATTGGCAATCATTGAAGGTAATCTTAAACCTTCGGGAGCCTGCAGGATATATCCGAATGCAATTAATGTGCACAAAATTGCAGGAATTAATGCAATAATATATGGTTTTTCATTATTGATAAGATAAGCACTTGCAGCATATAATACTATTGTAGCCACTATTAATTGAGACACTGCAAAATATCTCCAAATTAAACTGAAATCAATAAAAGTTAATCCGAATGCCACTAAAAACAATGGTACAGCAATTTTTAGTCTTGAAATTAGTTTTTCATGGTTGAGATTGAGTTCATCAGCAATTGTTATTCTTGAACTTCTAAGTGCTGTATCACCTGATGTAATTGGACAGATGACAACCCCAATAATAGTTAAAATCAAACCGACAGGTCCAACTAATATTTTTGCCATTTCATAAACCGCTACTGAAGGTGTTGCACCATAGATTACTGCAAGTTGAGGCTGTCCATGGAAAAATGCCATTGCAATTGCAGCCCAAATAAGAGCAACCAAACCTTCTAAAACCATAGCACCATAGAATACGGGCCTTGTATCATTCTCATTTTCAATGCATCTTGCAACAATTGGGGATTGGGATGCATGGAAACCTGAAACGGCACCGCAGGCAATTGTAATAAACAGATATGGGAAGATGCTTTTGTTAGTTAAATACAAACCTTGTGTTGTGAACTCTGGAATGGAGTATGATGGATTTAAGATCAATGCTCCAATCATCATCACCGCCATAATTAACAATAATGCTCCAAAAATAGGATATATTCTTCCGATGATTTTATCAACGGGGAATACTGTTGCAATCAAAAAGTAAATGAATATTATTGTTACCCAAATAAGTATAGGAATAGTAGTTAGGTCTGTGAGCAAAGCTGCAGCTCCTTTTGCAAAAGTGGCTGAAACAAGAATGCCCGTAATTATAATAAGAACTGCCATGAACTTTTGGATTTTAGTTCCCATATATTTTGAAATAATGCTGGGCATTGTGTATCCGTCATTTCGCACGGACATGAATCCTGAGAAGAAGTCATGAACTCCTCCAATGAAAATTGTACCTAATACAATCCATAGGAATGCAGCGGGACCGAATAATGCGCCTTGTATTGCTCCGAAAATAGGGCCTAAACCAGCAATATTTAAAAAATGAACTAAAAAATTCTTGATTTTAGACATTGGCATATAATCGACACCATCTTGCAGTCTAAACGCTGGTGTTTGGCGTGTTTCATCAACACCTGAAATTTTTTCAATAATTTTTCCATAAACAAAGTACGAAGCAATCAATGCCAAAACACAAATAATAAAACTATACATAATGATATATTTGATTTTTGATTTTAAAAATATTAGTATTGATTGATGTTGGTGATGATAAATTTTTTTGCAGATATTGTTTCACTCTCTTAAAGAACTGTAGTTCTCCTTTGAAAAAAATCATAAATTCTTTTTTTTTAGTTGAGTCTTTCAAAAACAATGCCTGCACATACATAGGACAGTTCAAACAAAATAAAGCAAACAAATATCCAAATATCAAATACACCACAAACAGCAAGCAAGAATACTACAATTTTCATCACAAATCGGTATTCAAAAAATAAATTTAAAAACCTGTTTTCAGTCATATTTGGAATTAGTTCATGACCTATCTCATCACTTATAGCACCTAAAATACAAATCAATAAGATAACTAATCCCATATCAGGAATTCCTATAATTAACAGTATTACTAAATAAACAATCAAAGTGATTATATGATGAATTCCATCTACTTTTAAAACTATGAGATTGCCTATTAGGATGGAAATGAAAATATATGCTGCGTCAGTGTTGTAAAGTGTAGATGCAACAGATGCAATAGCACATATAATGCCAAAAAATGTTGAAAAAGTTCGATCATGGTTAACATCATATAAGTCATCAGAGTATTTCATGAAAAAACCGGATAGAATAAAGAGAAATACAAGAATAATATAATTCATTTAATCACTATCATTTAATGTTTTAATTGATAATTATAGTATTTTTTTTTATAAGAAAGAAATTAACAAATATTAAAAAAAGGAAAAAATGAGAGATAAACTCTCATTGTCTTCTAGGTTTCTCCAGCCGCAGCGTTACAATAAATACAACTATCAGCAGAATCGCCGTTACTACCATCACGAATCCCATTGCTTCTTGAATAATGGTGTCTACAGCTTTCATAAGAGTAGGATCATGTGTAATATTCTCCGTACCTGCTGTTTGGAGGTAATTTGCGGCATCGTCAAAGAATTGTGGGTCGTTTGAATGTCCTGGTGCATATAAATCAATTGCAGTACTAAGACCTCCCATAACTCCAAGAATTAGAATTACTCCAATAATTGCCGTACCCATTGATTCACCTAATGTCTGAGTGGTTGTAAGAACACCAGATGCGTTATTTTCATTTTCCTTCGGAATATTAGCTAATGAAATATCTGTACTTAAAGACATTACGAAACCAAGCCCAGCTCCCAATACAAACAAACCAGGCATTAAATCATACATTGTTGTATTCAATCTAAATTGATAGCTTAAAATCAGACATCCAATGATTGCTATTAGACATCCTACTGCTATGAGGGTCTTATGACTAAATTTAGTAGATAAACTTGGTGCTGCTATTGCAAAGATAAGCAGACCTATAGTCATTGGAAATGTAGTCAAACCTGTATTTAATGCATTTAACTGCAATACACTTTGTAAGAACAGGGAAACTGCGAACAATGCTCCTCCCATTGCAAGACAACCTATTAACCTAATGATTGATCCTGAACGTAAATTTCTGTCTTTAAATAAGCCCATATCAAGTAATGGCACTTTGCCTTTTCCTTTTCTTTTAATTTCAAACCATGCAAATGCTGCTAAGAAAATTAAACCTACAACGATTACCATTATGCTGGTAGAGGTATCTTTTGTTAGCATCAAAATACCCCAAACAAACAAAATAAGTCCTATAAATGAAATTATAGCACCAGTAATATCTAAATCACTTCTAGATTCAGTAGGTTCGAAATCAGGTATTTTATGTTGCATTATTAAAATAAATATAACGAATATTAATTCAATTCCGAATCCCCATCTCCAACTTAAAAATGTTGTCATGAAACCACCGAATAGTGGACCGACAGCAGCAGAAATGGAAACCATTACACTTTCAATTGCTAATGCAAATGTACGTTTTTCACCGGAATATATTCCACTTATAAGAGAAACAGTGGCGGGTGTCATTAATGCTCCGGCAATACCTTCAATTAATGCCCATCCAATAAATAAGACTGGTGTACTCCAACTTATTGCTGCAGTAAATGTACCGACACCATAAAGTATAGTACCGATTATAAACAGTTTCTTTTTACCAACTATGTCCTGGAGTTTGGTACTGAGCAGCATGAATGCGGCAGTGATGAGGGTATAAAATGACATAATCAATTGGATGGTACTCACATCAGTATGCAGGTCAACAACAACCTTAGAAATACTAACATTCATGAATGTAGCATCCAATGTTATAATAAATGAAGCACAGGCCACTAATATTAATGGAATCCATGAGTGTTCCTTAATTGTTTCATTCATCTCTATTAATCCTCCATATCAATAATAATGTTAAGAAAATATTAGCAAATAATGTTTTGTAGATGCCCAATATTTCTCTTGCTAATATTTATCCCTTTATTGTTTTATAAAGTTTTTGTTGCTTAATGAATAAAAACTGTGAAGTTAATTAATATTTTTCAATATAACATTTGTTTTTCATATCAATTTTCCAACATACAGAACGTTCGTTCTCTAAATCATTCTGAATACAAAAAAATTAATTTTAGAAAAATACTTTAAAATTAATGATTGAAAAGTAAAACTCCATTATTTCAATTAGAGAAGTCAGTGTCACCACCAAAATTAGTACTAGTGGAATATATCACTATTTTTTAAATAAAAAGACATATTTGAAGCAATTTTTCAAGGGTATGTGGTGGATTATATTAAAATAGATTTTGATAAAATCATCATTTTCATTCTAATGTTTCAATCACGCTTTTCACAAACTCTTTTTTCTTTTCATTGTGGATTCCATGCCCACAGTTGAAATATTCCACAGTTATATTTTTGATTAGTTCTGTTACATGCTGAAGGTCTTCATCGGTTAGGGCACCCTGAATAAGGCCGTCATCTCCAATTTTGGTATTTGCCTTCATAAATAGGGTTTTACAGTTTATTTCTGAAAGCAGTTTGTTGTAGTCGATGTTGCAGTTGAATGTGTCGTTGTAGAAGTTCTCTCCGAAGTAAGGATCATATTCCTCCATTCCATTGAATGCCTCCAGGGATTTTTTGGGCCAGAATCTGATTTTCAGTGCTTTATCAGGATGTTTTTTCCTGTATTTCAGTACTGATTTTCCAGATTTGCTTCTGATTTTTTCCCTTGAATTTTCAGGAAAGAAGTTCCACATGTACTGATTCATGAAGTAATAGTACACAAAATCTTCCTCTTCCTCCTGATTGATGAAGTTGTGACAAATTGTTGAAAGGTCGTTGTAGTTGTAATAATTGAACCTTTTTTCCCCTGTGCTTGAAAAAAGTGGTGGATCTTCCAGTATCAGATTATCGCAAAGGTCTGATTTTGAAGCGATATAGCAGGCAATGAGGCCTCCTGAGGAATGACCTAATATAGAGATTTTTTCATCAGTTTTATATTGTATAAATTCGATTAAGTCATCGCCCTGGCTAATAATATTGTATTTTTCCCTGTTGTGGGAGCTTTTCCCATGTCCATAGCAATCAATTAGAATTAAATGGAATCTTTTGGACAATTCCTTGATTACATCGGAATAGCTACGTGAGTTCGTACTTTGAGCATGTATTATCAACAGTATAGGATTGCTGTTGTCAGCTTCATAATAGTTAATTATGCTGTTGTCACATGTTTCGTATTGGTAATTTTCAAGTTTCATTTTAATTTACCTGTCCACGGATAATGCTTTTTTGGAGTCTGAAAATCATCATATGTGGCTTTATGAGTTCATTTAGAAGCTCAGTTTGCCCACCATCATCCGGATTTTTTCATGATAGTTTCAGTTACTTATTTTTATTAGTTTAGGCAATTAAATATTTTTTCTATACTAGAATCTTATATTAATTTAATTATCATAAACATCAATATTATTTAATAAGTATAGTGAGTAAGGTGTAAAAATGTCAAAAATGTCAAAAATCGTAGAGTATACTTTAGAAAAAAAGCATCCAAAATACTTTGATAGTGTCAGTGAGGCTAAAAAGCATATGCAAGAGCGTTCTTTAGAAGAGGATGAATATTATAAGATACCAAAAATGATATATCACACCAAAGTTGAAAGTAAAGACCTGTTTGGATGTCAGATGGTACTTTTTAATGATGTTGAAGACAGTGAACGTTTGGTCATATATCTCCACGGGGGAATATATGTAAATGAAATTATGCTTCCACACATCTCTTTTTGTGATAAACTTGCAAAAAAGGCTAATGCATGCGTTTATGCTCCAATTTATCCCCTTGCTCCAAATCATACTTATGAAGAAACTTATGAAATTGTTGAAAAGCTATATATGTATTTATTGACATTTGATAAACCCATTACAATCATGGGAGATTCTGCCGGAGGAGGATTGGCTGTGGCATTCTGCGAATATTTGGCAGTCAATGACTTGCCCCAACCAGATAACCTGATTGGAATATCTCCTTGGATTGATATATCCATGTCTGGGGACTATGATGAAGTTGAATTTGACCCGATAGGGGGAATGGATGCTCTGCGTGAAATGGGTAAGGCCTGGGCAGGTGACTTGGATTTAAAAGATTATAAAGTAAGCCCATTATTTGGAGATGTATCTAAACTTTCTAAAACCACGTTATTTGTGGGAACTCACGAAATATTATATTCAGACATTCAAAAGTTTTATAAAAAGCTGATAGACAATGACATTGATGTTGAACTGAACATAGGTGAAGGCATGAACCATGTATATCCGGTTTATCCGTTAGTTCCCGAATCAAAAGAAGCATTCAATCATATCGTTGATGTAATATTGAATAAGGATTAGATGATGTAAAATTAATTATTAATTAAAAAAATAGTAAAAAAAGAGCTGAATAAAACCTATTCAGCATTAATTTCAATGTCAAAAGTCATAGCTTCGATTGCAGCACTTTCACCAGATTTGATGGTGTAAAGTGGAGAGCCTTGTAAGATTAAATTATTGTTAACTTCTCTGATTTTGTTATCAGCTACTTCTTGCATATGGGTTCCTTCATATAAGAATCCAGCAGCTCCGTCGCCTTCTAATTTGTATGAAATTACTTCACCATTTATTTTGTTAGTTGCTTTTACATTTACAATCATTTTATAATCTCCATAGAATTATATTATTATTTATTGAATGAACTAGTATATAAATAGTTGAACTTTGAAAATTAATTAACATGGATATACCATTATATTTCTACTTGGCATTCAAGGATTTGGATAGATTAGCGCCTGGAAGTGATGCGTCAACATTAAAAGTTCTAGACTTGTTGAATGTAGATGCAAATTCAAATTTAAATATTCTGGAAGTTGCCTGTGGACCGGGAGCAGATACACTTGTTTTAGCAGATTACTTTAAAAGTTCAGAGATAGAAGCTATTGATTTATTTCCACACTATTTAAACTTACTAAATGAAAAAATAAAGGAAAATGACTTGGAATCAAGAGTTTTTACATATGAAATGGATATGAATGACTTGGATTTTGCAAATGAGGAGATGGATTTAATATTTTCACATGCTGGTGTAGAGATAATGGGATTTAAAAAATCGTTGAACAGGTGGAAAAGGATTCTAAAGCCTGAAGGTTTTTTAATAGTTTCTGATTTAACTTGGATAAAAAAACCTGAAAAAGAAAGCATTGACTTTTGGAAGAATAATTATGCAGAAATTGATACAATTCAAAATAAGATTACACAACTCGAAAAATTAGGTTTTGAATATGTAAATCACTTTATTTTAGATAAAAATGAATTCAATGATTATTATTCTAGATTGGATGATAATTTAACTCAATTAAAATCCGATAAATCAGCAAATGACTTCATAAAACAATTAAAAAGGGAAATAAAAATTTCTAAAAATGAGGATTATTCTTATGTATATTATATCATGAGAAAATCAAGTCATCAATAATGTCCATATCTAAATTCTCTTCAACAATTTCAGCAAGTCTATTGAGTGAATAGTCTTTTTGAGTTTCATATGGATCTTCGCCGTATTTGGTTTCAAGACCTTTTTTAACTCTAATGTAGTTTAAAAATTCTCTTCTGAAGTTATAATTGTGGAATATTCCATGGAAATAGGTTGCAAATACATTGCCTTCGGATGCACCATCAATTTTCCCTGCTTCATCATTGCCTTGGCCTTTTTTAATATTAAGCAAAGCTCCACAGGATTTCAATTCTGTTGTGCCCTCATGAATTTCATAGCCTGTAACTTCCTGGTCAACAATATCTTTAAATATTTCACCTGCAATACCCTCTAAGTTGTCTGGAATTGTTGCAACTGATTGAGTTACAATTTTGCCTTCTCTTGAAAAGCTGGATTCGATATCAAGCAGACCTAAACCTTCAATGGTTCCATGTTTGGACTCACGTTTTTCCTCATCATGGATAATGTTTCCAAGGATTTGCAGGCCTCCACAAATTCCAACAATCGGTATTTCTTTTGATTTCTCTATTATTTTTTCAGCCAGGCCACTTTCATGAAGTGCATATGTATCATCTGTTGAGTTACGAGTTCCAGGGATTATAATTGCATCCACATCCCCAATATCATCGTTTATACCAATCATTTTAAGCGCCACATCCTCTTCATATTCAAATGGATCGATGTCAGTAAAATTAGCTATCTTGGGAAGTCTGATTACTCCGATTGTGATGTCCTTGTCTTCTGCAAAGATGTGTGTGGTCAGTGATGCGGAGTCTTCTTCAGGTAATTTTAAAGTTTCATCATAGGGAAGCACTCCTAAAACAGGTTCTCCAGTTATCTCTTCAATTCTATCAAGCCCTGGTTTTAAGATATCTAAATTGCCCCTGAATTTATTAATGACTGTTGCTTTTAGGCGAGAGCGGTCATAATCATCTAAAAGGACATAAGTCCCTGCAATTGCTGCAAATACTCCACCCATTTCAATATCAGCTATTAGAATTACATTTGCATCAGCCAGGTGTGCAATTTCCATATTTGCGATGTCCTGGTCACGCATGTTAATTTCGGCAGGTGAACCTGCTCCTTCAATAATTATTATTTCGTATTCGCTGGCCAATTTATTAAAACTGTCTTTTATGGCGTTAAAAGCGGTATCGTGGTATTTGTGTTGGTAATCGTAAAAATTCATGTCTCCAATAGATTTTCCTTGTATTATGACATTTGAGGTAAAATCTCCTTTTGGCTTAAGTAAAACTGGATTCATGTGTATGCTTGGTTCAATCATTGCCGCTTGGGCCTGTAACATTTGAGCTATTCCAATTTCACCATTTTCAAAGGTGGTATATGAATTTAAGGACATATTTTGGGATTTGAAAGGAGCTACCTTATATCCTCTGTTTTTATAAATTCTGCATAATGCAGCTACAAGCATACTTTTTCCTGCATTTGATGAGGTTCCCTGAACCATGATGCACTTTACCATAAAATCACTTTAGTTTTTTTAAGTTATATTTTCTATCTGAATATTTATATAATTTTATTAAAATTATTTTACTTACTTTTGTTTACTAAATTAGAAAACTTTTTATATATGATGAATTCTATATATTAAAATAGAATAAAGAATAGAATTTTAAATGTTGAATTTTTATATGAATAGTGAGGTTTATTAATGAAATTTGATGAACAAGAACCAATCGATGATTCTTCTAAAGAGGTTGTTTTAGAACCTGAAATTACTGAAAAAGTAAGTGAGGAAAAAACAGAACCTATGTTGGATTATAATAATATTAAAAGTTCAGAAGACATAGATGTTCCTCCATTATTAATTGATCAGGTCATTGGTCATGAAGAGTCTATTGAAACAATTAAAAAAGCAGCAAAACAAAGAAGAAATGTTTTGTTAATTGGTGATCCAGGTGTTGGAAAATCCATGCTCGCTAAAGGAATGGCTCAAATTTTACCCCATGAAACTTTACAAGATGTATTAATTTATCCTAATATGGAAGATAATAACCATCCATTAATAAGAACAGTGCCTGCCGGGGAAGGTAAAAAAATAGTTAAAGCAACAAAAGGTTCAGCTCGCGGTCATGAAGAGCGTAAAACTTTAATTACTACTTTCGCTATTGGTGGTGTATTAATAATTGGATTTTTCTATGGAAGAATACTTGAATCCATTATTGCAGCAGCATTAATCTTACTTATTTCAATTCAAATCAAGCCTAAAAATAATACAATGGCTCCAAAATTATTAGTGAATAATGAAGAAAGGAGATTTGCTCCATTTATGGATGCAACAGGTGCACATGCGGGTGCATTACTTGGAGACGTACGTCACGACCCATACCAATCTGGAGGATTGGGAACTCCTGCACATGAACGTGTAGAAGCAGGTATGATTCATAAGGCCAATCGTGGTGTACTATACATTGACGAAATAGGTACAATGACAATGAAAACCCAACAAGAGCTCTTATCTGCAATGCAAGAAAAACAATATTCAATTACAGGACAAAGTGAAAATTCAAGTGGTGCAATGGTAAGATCACAAGCTGTACCATGTGACTTTGTACTTGTAGCATCAGGAAACCTTCAAGTTTTAGAAGGAATGCACATTGCAATGAGGTCACGTATTAGGGGTTACGGTTACGAAGTATTCATGAAAGATTATATGGACGACACTACTGAAAACAGAGAAAAGTTAGTCCAATTTGTAGCTCAGGAAGTTAAGAATGATGGAAGGATTCCTCATTTCGCTACCGATGCATTAGATGAAATTATCATGGAAGCAAAAAGAAGATCCGGTAAACAAAACGCTTTGACTTTAAAGTTAAGGGATTTAGGCGGTTTGGTCAGATCTGCTGGTGATGTAGCTATTGAAAAAGGCGAAAACATAGTAACTGCCGAAGATGTAATTGAAGCTAAAAAATTCGCAAGAACATTAGAGCAGCAAATTGCTGATAGGTCAATTATCCAAAGAAAAGATTACAGTATGGTATCTTCTGAAGGAGGAAGAGTTGGTCTTGTAAATGGTCTTGCAGTAATCGGAGATAGAAGTGGAATTGTTTCACCGATTGCGGCTGAAGCCGCCCCTACTCAATCTAAAAACGGTGGTAAAATCATCGCTACAGGTAAATTAGGTGAAATCGCTCAAGAATCTGTACAGAATGTAAGTGCATTGATCAAAAAATACACAAACAAGGACATTTCAGATTATGACATTCACGTTCAATTCATCCAAACATATGATGGTGTTGAAGGCGACTCTGCAAGTGTAAGTATTGCTACAGCAGTTATTTCCGCTGTCGAAGATATTCCAATTGATCAAACTGTAGCATTAACTGGTTCACTTAATGTGCGTGGAGATGTAATGCCTATTGGTGGAGCAACTGCCAAAATTGAAGCAGCAGCTGAAGCAGGAATGAAAAAAGTATTGATTCCTAAATCTAACTTGAAAGATGTTATGATTGAGAAAAAATACGAAGAAATGATTGAAATCATTCCAACCGAAACTTTAAGTGATGTTTTAGAAAATATTTTAATCAGTGGTTCTAAAAAGGATATGCTCATTGAAAAAATGAAAGATATCGGTTCTAAAGTAGCTGAAAAAGTTCCAAAAACTACTATTAATAATCCAACTACCCACTAGTTGGAATTATTTCTTCTTTTTTTAATCAAAATTTATATATATTGTTTTTTTTAAAGTGTTAACTATGAGTAATGTTAAAATAAGTATGGCAAAATTTCTAGCTAAAGTAGGTGGTCCGCTTTCAAAGTTAGGTTCAGGAAGTGGGAAAAGTTTTGCAGGAATAGTATTTTCAAAAGTTGCAGGTATTGATGCAATTTCAGAATTATCTAAAGATTTAAAAATAGGTTCAGTAATACTTACTGGAACTAACGGTAAAACAACAACTACAACACTCTTGATTAAATTATTATCCAATGACATTCCAATAAGAAGTAGCTATGAAAGCAACACGATTAATGCAATAGCTTCTGCTTTAATTCAACAAAAGGGAGATGTTGGGGTATTTGAATATGGAATCAGAAATATTAAATATGGAATTCCAGATACAGTTCAAAGGGTTGTTGACCCTGTAGGGGTTGTTTACACTACAATTTCACCGGAGCACGCTCAAGTGGCAGGTGAAAAAAATCCTTTTAAAGATTATTATAAAGCTAAAGAATTATTATCTCAGGGTATGCAAAGAGGAGTTATTGTAACTAATACTGATGACCCTAGAACCGCATATTTGGGATATAAGAAACGTAATGATGTTACAATTAATTATTATGGTTTGGAAGTCGATGACATTAAGGATTTCTTTGATGCTGAGGCCATTGAATGTCCTGCATGTGGAAAAGAATTAAAGTATGAAAAACGCTTTTTAAACCATAGGGGTGTTTATTCATGTGAATGCGGATTTAAACGTCCCGAAGCCAACGTGAAACTAACAAATGTCGAATTTACAAATGAAAAATGGATGTTAACCATTGAGGGAGATTTATATAATTATCCAACTAATAAAAATGTCTCATTTAATGTCGATTTAAAAGTTCCGCCCTTCGGTTTCCATAATATTTACAATACCTTGGCTTCAATCACTGCTTATGCAACATTCACTCCAAAAACCGAAAATATCGAAAGCACAATCAAAGAAGTATTTAATAATTTAGACATGTCATTTATTCCTCCTGGAAGATTTGAAGTAGTAAACTATGAAAATAAATTAATAGGTCTTGGACAGGGAGATAACGGTGATGCAGCTAAAATCAATGCTTTATTCATGAATCAGTTTATTGAAGGGCCTCTTGAGTTTATCTACACAACTCCCGAAGAAAACGAAGAAGAAATCTTTGAAGATCACTTTGAGGTAATAAAAGCTTTAAAGCCCGCTCATGTCATAGTGGTTCCAGGTAGAAAATCCATTGAAAAGGCTGAAGAATATTATAATATAATTAAAAAAGAATATCCCGATGCCGAATTTTACCCATTAAGTTATGATGAGATGACAAAAAGAATCAATAAGCTATATGAACTGGCCATTGAATCAAAATATGATTATGTTATCATGACCGGTTGCGGTGAAGAACAGGCAATGTGGGAAAATATCAAACAAAAATTAATTAAGAGATAATTCTTTTATTTATTATCTCATCTATTTTTTTATAAAATTCGCTTTCACTATTTTTAATAGGTCTAAAGCAAGAACCGACTTTACAGCTACACAAGTCAATTAATCCTATTTTGTAATTTGAAGAATCCTTTTCAACCAATATTCCGAAAAATACTTCTTTTTCCTGAGCGTTTTCGTTGAAGTCTTCTTGTGTTATTTTAAATGTTTCATCTTCAAAAGAATAAATGTCACATTCATTTAGCATTGGTATGAAGTTAAGCATTCCAAATGTTATGAAGATATTTTCTTCTTTTAGGATTTTCATGAATCTATCTTCATAATTTTCATTTTCTAAAATACCATAACCCTCAATCTTTAAGAGGTTATTTTTTCCAATTAAGTAATTATCATATATAATCGTAGAGACCAAATCCGGGTCTGCATAATTATCGCAGCTAGACCTAATATTTTTAATAGTTTCATAAACATCCATCACAATACGCCTCGAACTTTTCACATAATTCAAAGACCTGATTAATTTTAGGTATTGTATTAATCCAATCTATAGGAATTGATTCAAATCCATAAAATATTCCCGCTAATCCACCACAAATGGCTCCAACGGTATCTGTATCTCCACCTAAATTAACCGCCTTAAGGACTGCATCTTTAAAATTATCTGTTGTTTTAAGACAATATATAACACTTTCGAACGTGCTGATTACATATCCACTGCTTTTAATTGTATCCACATCGTCTAAATCATCATTGAAAATTCTGTTAAAGTGAGTTAATTCCTCATTTCCTTCATAATATTTTTTAATTTTATCACATGCTAGGTTAATATGTTCATTTATTGTTAAATCATTTTCAAGCATGGATTTAGCTATTTCAACATAAAAAACGCATGCGATTTTGGACCTCATATGTCTGTGGGTAAGGCCTGATATGTTTTCAATGATTTCATAATCGATGTCTGGAATAAATGCCAGCGGTAAAATTCTCATTAAAGAACCGTTACCGTTGTCTCTTTCTCCAATTCCTCCACATAAGATTGCTTCTGTCCCAAGTTTATAATTAAAAAGGGCCTGAGAAGTCGTGTTGCCATAATCAAAAGTATCCTGATATTGCGTATATTTTCCATGTTCAATCCATTCTAAAAACTCATTCATGATATCCCCATAGTCAATAGCTTGTTTGTTAACTATGCTGGCCATTGTAGCTATTGCCATTGAAGAGTCATCTGACCATGTTCCTGGAGGCATGTTATATGTTCCATAACCGTTCATTTCTGTAACTGGATTTCTAATTAAAGATTCTCTTGAATTAAATTCAACAGGAACGCCTAATGCATCACCAATAATTAGTCCGGTTATAGCATCTTTAACTCTCATGGTAATATGTTGTGTTTAAGATTCATATATATTTGCTGTTTTCTATTAAATTGATTTAAGAATGTTAAATTATATTAATTGACTAATATTGTATTATATCATAAAAATAATGTTAATATGTCATTATTTTATTTTTTAAAAGCAAATAATTATGGATAATGCGTGTAAACAGATTAAAAAGATTGCCAATAATATTGGAGTGAAATTCATCACAGTTGATGCATATTGTCATAGCAGAGGATTTTACTTGAAATCTTCTTTTGATTATATAAATATAAATAATCCAAAAAAAGCTAAAAGAATTGCGGAAAAAAATTCTAAAAAAACAATTTTGATGTTTAAACAAATCGACAGGTTATAGTAAATAAAGTTAGAAGTTAATCAATCTTTATTTAATCGAGATTAAACATAGGCACATCTCTTGTTTTTCTTATTCTCTCTTGGACTTTTATTTCTTCTTCAGTCATTGGACGGTTCATATATTCTTCTAATTTTTTTGCTGCTTTGCCTTCAAATACTGGTGTTGGAGCGATTGGTGTGGCCATTTTTTCCATTCTAATATTTATTAATTATCTAAAGTATATAATTAAATAGTATTCGTTAATTTATTTAAATTTTACTTTTAAATAATTATAATATTTATATCTCACACAATTTTTTATTTATTTTAAAAATTAACAATTAATAATTATTAAAAGTAATTTTCTCTTGTTTTGATGTCATTTGATGCAAAAAATAACTTTATATACTTTCATGAGTAATTATTTAGTAATGACAAGAATCTGTCCAAATTGTAATTATGAAAATCAAGATGATTATGACTTTTGCGCTAAATGTGGCACTCCGTTAATTGAAGGTGTTCAGCCAAATAATATACTTGTTTTTAGCGCACAACCAAGATTAAATAAGAAAATACTGCTTGTTTCTTATCTTGTTACTATTTTACTTTCATGGGGAGGTTTTATAGTCAATATTGTTTCAAAAAATTCTTATTTTGGTATTTTTACTTTCTTTGGCTTTTTTTTACCATTTTATCTTGTCCAATCACCAATCAAAGAGCTTAGAAAACATGGATTTATTCAATTGATAATTTCTATTGTTGGTGTTGCACTGTCATTATATGTGATGTTTAAATGAAAAAAAGAAAAGGGAAATTATACAAAGTGGAATGCAATATTTCCCAAAAGTGCTTGAATAGGAATTTGGAATACATTTATATTGGAATTAGCCATTGCAGTTCCTAATGCGTCACCTCTAGACATTGATCCTCGAGCATTTGAACTTCCGGCATATCCGTTATATCCATCATTTGCACGTGTATTATTAATAATATTATCACCAAAAATGGCTTGCGCAGCCTCATTGTTAACGCTAATGATTAAATGTGGCGTATAACCGTATGAATGTTGAATAATTTCTTGTGCAGCATGATATGGATGTTCCGGATCAATCAAGTGGATATTGTGAAGAGTTTCTCCCTTTGCATTCATGGAACTTCCAGGATAAACCCAGTTAAAACCGCCCATCAAACTAAATGAAGCAGCCATATCAACTCCAGGGGTTCCTTCCTCTGCATCTTCAGCAATTACTAATATTGGACTAGCAATTGTGGAAAGTAAAAATCCTACTATTATTAATACAATTATTAATAGGATAACAGTTATTTTTTTCATGATGAATTTTATAGTCAATTATAGTATTAATAATTAACTTTTTTAATTATCAAAAACATAGATTACCATGAATAATAATTAGGTGATATTGTGATTATAGGTGGTTCAGCTTCTCAAGATTTAGCGGCTCATGTTGCTCGCGAACTTGGTGAAGAAATACGTTATGTCGAAACTAGAAAGTTTCCAGATGGTGAAAGGTATTTAAGAATTGATGGTGCAATTCCGGAGGAAGTTACTGTTATTCAGTCCACAGGTTATCCTCAAGATGAAAACCTAATGGAATTGTTGTTTATTATAGCCAATCTTAAGGATTTGGGTGCTAAAAAAGTACGTGCGGTAGTTCCATATATGGGATATGCAAGACAAGAAAAACGTTTCAATCCTGGAGAAACTATTTCAGCTAAAATTATAGCTAATTTAATCGTATCTGCTGGTGCAGATGAGTTCATTACTTTTAATATTCATGAAGAATGTGTCTTAAACTTCTTTTCAATTGATGCTCAAAATGTTTCAGCAATGCCTGCTATTGCGGGTTATATTAATAAGAAATATATTAAAAAAGAAAAGAATGACCCAATCATAATCGCTCCGGATAAAGGCGCTTATGGATTTGCACGTGAAATGGCTGAAATAATTGGATGTGATTGCACTTATTTATCAAAAGTTCGTTTAGGGCCGGATAAGGTCGAAACTAGAATTGTTGATGTAAGATGTGAAGGTGGAGACGAAAGCACTGTTAATGTAGATGCCGTTAAAGGCAAGAATGCATTCATTATTGATGATATTATAGCTACCGGTGGAACAATCGTTAATGCGATTAATATTTTAAAGCAATATGGAGCCAAAACAGTTGACGTTTGTTGTGTTCACCCTATATTAACCAATAACGGTGCAACAAGAATTTATGAGGCAGGTGCCGATAAGATTATTGGAACTAACAGTTTATCATCTGATACTTCCCGTGTTTCACTGGCTCAAAGTATTGCCGATGTATTGAGGAAATAAAATGCCTATTGATAAAGAACAGATTAAATCAGAATTGGTTGATGAGTCAAATAAGATTCTTGAAACTTACAATGAACCGTATAGGGTTGATGGCATTTCTGTAATGAATGTCAAAGGTAAAGTAACTTTTCTTGGATCTTTAAGAGTATTTGATGAAAGGTTGGTCAATAATGTTAAGAAGGATGTTGAATCCAAATTAAAAAAATATGGTAAATTGACTTTAAGGGATGAAAGGGTAGTGCCATGTTGCTCTCCTAAATACACCCATATTAGTTTTAATATTGTTGTCGATGACTCATGAAAGAATTTAAGCTAAAATCACCTTATAAACCACTTGGTGACCAACCAAAAGCTATTAATGCTCTAGTTGAGGGTATTAATAATAATGTTCGTGAACAAACCTTGCTGGGGGTAACAGGTTCTGGAAAGACATTCACAATGGCAAATGTCATTGAAAAGGTCCAGAAACCAACCCTTGTAATTTCACATAACAAAACCCTGGCTGCACAATTATATGAGGAATTTAAAGAGTTTTTTCCTGATAATGCAGTGGAATATTTTGTCAGTTATTATGATTATTACCAACCAGAAGCATATGTGCCAAGAACAGACACATTCATTGATAAAGAAGCATCTATTAATGATGATATTGATATGATGCGACACTCTGCAACCCAATCTTTATTGTCAAGGGATGATGTGATTGTCGTAAGTAGTGTAAGTTGTATTTATGGTATCGGTTCTCCTGAAGATTATGGGGAATTCGCCTTTGGAATTGCAGTTGGAGATATTTATGACCGCTCTGAAATTCTAAAAAAACTGGTTTTTATGCAATATGAGCGCAATGACATCGAATTTGACCGTGGACAATTTAGAGTTAGGGGAGATGTCATTGAAGTTAATCCTGTCCATGGAACGCCACCAATAAGAATTGAACTTTTTGGTGATGAAATAGATGCAATAAGCATTATAGATAGAGTAACAGGTAAGAAACTTGAAAGCTTACCTCGATACATGATTTTCCCTGCAAAGCACTTTGTTGTAGGTCAGGACAAAATGGATGTAGCTATCTCTAAAATTAAAAATGAACTTGATGAAAGATTAAATGAATTAAATTCAATGAATAAACTTCTGGAGGCTCAAAGATTAGAGCAAAGGACTCGCTTTGATATAGAAATGCTTCAGGAGATGGGATATTGTCCTGGAGTAGAAAACTATTCTATGCACTTATCAGGTCGTAAATGGGGAGAAAAACCTTATTCATTACTAAAATATTTCCCGGATGACTTTTTAACAATTATCGATGAATCTCATGTAACCGTTCCTCAAATACGTGGAATGTATAATGGGGATAGGGCTCGTAAGGAGACTTTAGTTGAATATGGTTTCAGATTGCCATCAGCAAAAGAAAACCGTCCATTGAGATTTGATGAATTCGAATCATCTATAAATCAGGTGGTCTATGTATCAGCAACGCCGGGACCTTATGAACTTGCAAAATCACGTAATGTAGTTGAGCAGATTATTCGTCCAACCGGTTTAGTTGATCCAGAAGTTATTATACGCCCAGTTCAAGGCCAGGTTGAAGATTTGCTTGGTGAAGTTAAAAAACGAGCCAAAAAAGATGAACGTGTTTTAGTAACCACATTAACAAAAAGAATGGCAGAAGATTTAACAGATTATTATGCCAAAATCGGTGTAAAAGTAAGGTATATGCACTCAGAAATCGATACTTTAGAGCGAATTGACATTGTTGATGATTTAAGAAGGGGGACCTTTGATGTGCTTGTTGGTGTAAACCTTTTAAGGGAGGGTCTAGATTTGCCTGAAGTATCTCTAGTAGCTATTTTAGATGCGGATAAAGAAGGATTTTTAAGAAATGAAACCTCTTTAGTTCAAACGATAGGGCGTGCCGCAAGAAATGTTAATGGTCAGGTTATAATGTATGTTGATGAAATGACGGATTCTGTTAAAAATGCAACTGAAATTACACGTAAACGTCGTTTCTTGCAAATGAAATATAATGAAGAATATGGAATAACCCCAAAAACCACTAGAAGAACCTTAAAAGAAAAAACTGAAACAGAAGAAAAAATTTCAACTGGTGCGGATATCAGTAAAATACCTAAAGACGAGCTTAGATTGCTTATTCGTGATATTGAAAGTGACATGAAAGAGGCTGCTTCAAGGTTGGACTTTGAAAGAGCAGCTGAACTTAGAAACAAATTATATGCACTTAAAGGCTTTGAGAAAAATAAATAATTTTTTGTTAAAGATAAATCCTTTTTCAATACTTTTCAAATGCTCTCTCTAATACTTTATATAGTTTTGAGAAATAATATTATATTATCATTTTATGGAGATTATTTTATGGCTGATGACTCTAAAAAACATATTATCATCAAAGGTGCAAGAGAACATAATTTGCAAAATATTGATGTTACTCTTCCTCGTGATGAATTCATTGTAATTACGGGGCTTAGTGGTTCCGGTAAGTCTTCATTGGCTTTTGATACAATTTATGCTGAAGGACAGCGTAGATATGTTGAATCATTATCTGCTTATGCAAGACAGTTTTTAGGGCAAATGAAAAAACCAGAGATGGAATATATAGAAGGATTATCTCCAGCTATTTCAATTGACCAAAAAACAACAAGGGAAAATCCAAGGTCAACTGTAGGAACCATTACGGAAATTTATGATTATCTAAGATTATTATTTGCAAGGATAGGCATTCCACATTGTCCGAATTGTGGGCGCGAAATATCCCACCAGACTATTGGCCAAATTGGAGACAGTATAATTGAAGAAGGTGAAGGACTTAAAATCCAAATATTATCTCCTATTGTTCGTGATAGAAAAGGACAACACAAAGATGTTTTTGAAGACTTGAGAAACAAGGGTTTTGTTCGTGTAAGAGTTGATGGTGAAATAAGAGAACTGGAAGAGGATATTGAACTTGCTAAAACTTACAGACATAACATTGAAGTTGTTGTGGACCGTTTAAAAATCAGAAAAGACGTTGACTTTAAAAGAAGATTAGTCGATTCATTAGAGACTGCTGCTGAGTTTGCAGATGGTTTAATTAATGTTTTATTCACTGGTGAAGATGGCGATTATGAGAAAAAATACTCCGAACACTTCGCTTGTGTGGATTGTGGAATAAACTTTGAAGAATTAACTCCACGTATGTTTTCTTTTAATGCTCCCCAAGGAGCTTGTCCTGAATGTAATGGTATTGGTTCTAAAATGGAAATAGATCCTGATTTAATTGTACCAAATCCCTATTTATCATTGAATGAGGGAGCTATTGCTCCATGGTCCAAATCAACAAAAAGAGAAAATTATTATTTCCAGATGTTGCAAGCCGTAGCTAATCATTTTAATTTCAGTATGGATACTCCATTTAATGAATTACCTCAAGAGCATCAAAACAATATTTTATATGGATGTAAGGATAAGATTGCATTTACTTTTAAAAGAAGAAATAAGTCTTATATGGTAAATCGTCGTTTTGAAGGTGTTGTTCCTAGAATGGAGAGATTATATCTTGAAACAAAATCTAATTATTCAAGAAAATACATTTCAAAATTCATGAGTGATAGGAAATGTCATGTTTGTAATGGTAAAAGATTACGTCCTGAAGTGCTTGCTGTTACTGTTGGGGGAAAATCCATTGCGGATGTTGTAGAACTACCGATTAAGGATTCATATCAGTTTTTCATGGATTTGGAGCTAACTGACAGGGAATTGTTCATTGCAAAAGAAGTGTTAAAAGAAATTAGAGAAAGGCTTAAATTCCTTGTTGATGTGGGTCTTGATTATTTATCAATGGAAAGGTCTTCTGGTACATTATCCGGTGGTGAAGCTCAACGAATTAGGTTAGCTACCCAAATTGGATCGGGTTTAGTTGGAGTTTTATATATTTTGGATGAACCGAGTATCGGTCTTCATCAAAGGGATAATGTTAAACTTATAGGTACTTTAAAAAGACTTAAAAACCTTGGAAACACTGTAGTTGTAGTTGAACACGATGAAGAAACAATATTATCTGCTGATCATGTTGTAGACATTGGTCCTGGAGCCGGTGAGCATGGTGGAAAAATTATTGTTCAGGGAACTCCTCAAGAGATAATGATGAGTGAAGATTCAATTACAGGCAGATACTTATCAAGAAAAGAAGTCATTGATGTTCCTGAAATCCGCCGTGAAGGAAACGGTAATTTCATTACTGTTAAGGGAGCTAAACAAAACAATCTAAAAGATATTGATGTTGAAATTCCTTTAGGTAAATTTACTTGTGTTACTGGGGTTAGTGGTTCTGGAAAAAGTAGTTTAATTAATGAAATTCTTTATAAAGGAGCTAAAGGAGAATTATCACACAAATTTACTTTTGCAGGCAAATATGATGAAATTGAAGGATTAGAAAATATAGATAAAGTTATTGCAATTGACCAAAAACCAATTGGACGTACTCCAAGATCTAATCCTGCAACATACACTGGAGTATTTACAGATATTAGAGATTTATTTGCTAATACTCCCGAATCTAAAGCAAGAGGATATAAACCAGGTAGATTCAGTTTTAATGTAAAAGGAGGAAGATGTGAAGCTTGTTCTGGAGATGGAATTGTACAAATTGAAATGCATTTCCTAGCGGATGTTTATGTGCCTTGTGAAGTATGTGGTGGAAAAAGATACAATGATGAAACTTTAGATATCCGTTACAAAGGTAAAAACATTTATGAAGTCCTGGAAATGACTGTTGAAGAAGCTTTGGAATTCTTTGAGCATATTCCTAAAATCTATAAGAAACTTAAAACTTTGGATGATGTTGGATTAGGTTATATGAAAATAGGACAACCTGCAACAACCTTATCTGGTGGTGAAGCCCAAAGAATTAAACTAGCTAAAGAGTTATCTAGGACAAGTACCGGAAACACTTTATACATTTTAGATGAACCAACTACGGGGCTTCATTTCGCTGATATTAAACGTTTGCTTGATGTGCTTGCAAGATTAACTGATGCAGGTAATTCTATTGTTGTTATAGAACATAACCTTGATGTTATTAAGACTGCAGATTACATTATAGACTTAGGTCCTGATGGCGGAGATGGAGGAGGTCAAGTTATTGCAACCGGAACTCCTGAAGAAGTGTCTCAAAGTGGAACCTATACTGGTGAGTTTTTAGAAAGAGTACTCAATGAAAACATAACTCCTTATGCAAAAGAGTTAGTTGAGCAAAATGGAAAATAATTTGCAAGATTTTTTCTTGCATTATACTATTTTTTTACAAAAGTTTTATTAAATGAATTAATAAATTTATATTAGAGGAGATAATTGTGAATTTTAATTTTTATGAAGCATTTTTAATTTTTATTCGTGGTATTTTGATGGGGTCTGCTGATATCGTTCCGGGTGTTAGTGGAGGAACAATTGCATTAATTACTGGTATCTATGAACGATTAGTTTATTCTATTAGTAAAATCAACTTCAAATTCATCAAACCTTTAGTTAAATTAGATTTTAAAGGTTTTTGGTCTACATTACTGGATGAAATAGATTTCGCTTTCTTTATTCCATTGGTTTTAGGTATTGGTATTGCAATGCTTACTTTAGCTAAAGTAATTACTTATTGTATGGATGTTCACACTGCATTGACATTTTCATTCTTCTTAGGATTAATTATTGCATCAGCTTATGTTTTACTTAAAAAAATACCTAAATTACATATAAAACACATTGTTTTCACTGTTATTGGTTTAGTTTTAGCTTATATTTTTGTTAGTCTAAATCCAATAGCTGCAAATCATTCTCTTCCTGTTATTTTTATTTCTGGATTAATAGCTATTTGTGCAATGATTTTACCTGGAATTTCAGGGTCATTTTTATTATTATTGCTTGGACAGTATCAGTATATGTTAACTGCGCTTCATGAGCTTCATTTCACAGAAATAATTGTATTTGTTGTCGGAGCATTAATTGGAATATTGGGATTTTCCAAACTCTTAAATTTCTTGCTTAAAAACTATGAAGAAGTTACTATGGCATTTCTTATTGGTGTAATGTTGGGTACTTTAAAAATTCCGGTTAATCAAATTGCTTCAAATGTTTCATTTACATTAATGGGATTGTTACCTTGTGTTATCGTGGCTATAATAGCACTTACAATTATTATTGTAATGGAAACTAAGTTTAATTATATAGAATAGTTTTTGAACTATTTTTATTCATTATTTTTTTACCATTTTAGACATAGATTTCAAGTGTAATAACTTATAACTGTTAATGGGATATTAACTTAAGTCAAGTATTTTATAATATAAAAAATAAAGTTAAATTTAATGTTAGTATTAAAGAAAGTAAAAAAGCAGTGGAAATTATTTCCAATTGGTTCTCCAAAGGGTGCTCTAAACACTAAAAGAACACCGGAATTTGTAGGAACAATCAAATTTCAAAACACTGCTCGAGGTCTTGCAATTAGTAGATTTATTGCAGATTATTCTTATAATGATAATTCTAGCTTAAATGAAAAATTATTACCTCCTCAGGAAGTCACAAAACTATTAAGGAGTCAGGCTGTTTTTCTTGCAACAAAAGATAGTGAAGTTGAAGATTTCCTTAAAGGCTTGAATATTAAGGTTAGACATACCAAAGTCTGTGATTTCTGTGCATATGAAGGAAATATTACTATTATTAACTCTAATTTTTCATATAATTATAATAATCAATTAATATGTAAACATTGTGCTCATGACACGATTAAGAATGAAATAAAACTTAGGGGTTTTGATAAAAAGATTTTTAGAAATCTTAAAAATACTTTAGAAAAAACAGAGGACTTAGAAAAAACATTATCTGTTTTAAGTCCGGATTTCAACCCTTTAAAAAACAGAAATTTAACATTATTTGATAAAACATCTTCAAAATCCAAGTTTAAAATTCCTCCTGTTGAAATGAAACGTTTAAAAATTAATAAGAATTTTAGGGACATTTTAATTAAAAATGGTAATGATAAACTCTTACCAGTTCAATATTTGGCTATTCGTGAGGGTCTGCTTAAAGGAGAAGACCTGCTTGTCGTAAGTGCAACCGGAAGTGGTAAAACATTGATTGGTGAACTTGCAGGTATCACCCAAGCTCTAAACGGTAAGAAATTTATTTTCCTAACTCCTTTGGTTGCTCTTGCAAATCAAAAATATAGAGATTTTAAAAAGAAATATAAACAATTGGGATTGAATGTAGCTATTAAAGTTGGTCGCAATCGTGTTAAAGCTAAAGGTGAGTTAAAATTACCGGATTCTGATGTGACAAATGCAGATATAGTTGTTGCTACTTATGAAGGAATCGATTATCTTTTAAGGAATGGTAACTCCAAATCTTTAAGTAATTTGGGTGTTGTATTGATAGATGAAATTCATATGATTGATGATGAAGACAGAGGCACTCGTTTAAATGGTTTAATAAAACGTTTAAAACATTTATATCCATTAACACAAATTATTGGTCTATCTGCAACCGTTAAGAATCCTGATTTTTTAGCTCGTGAATTTAACATGAAATTAGTTGAATATCCTGACAGACCGGTTCCTTTAGAAAGACACTTGGTTTACATGAGAAACGAATCATCAAAACGTCATTTAATGGTTAAGCTAGCTAGGAAAGAATATACTACCAAATCAAAAAAGGGTTTTAGAGGACAAACCATAATATTTACTAATTCAAGGCGCAAAACTCACAAAATTGCTAATTTCCTGCAGGAAAAGCATATCAATGCAGCCGCTTATCATGCGGGCCTATCATATTATAAAAAAGAGAAAATCGAAAAGGACTTTGATAAGGCAAAACTATCTGTTGTTGTAACCACCGCCGCATTGGCTGCAGGTGTTGATTTTCCGGCTTCACAGGTCATATTTGATTCCTTAGTGATGGGAAATAAATGGATAAATCCAAATGAATTTTCACAGATGCTGGGCCGTGCAGGAAGACCTAGTTATCATGATAGGGGAATAGTATATTTGCTTCCGGAAATCGGCAATGATTTTGCAGGTGAAAGTGAAGAAGCAAAAGCACTAGAATTATTGGAAAGCAATAGTGAAGATGTATTTATAGAATATGATGAAGAAAGCTCATATGAACAGATTTTGGCAGATATTTCATCAACTTCGATAAAGAGTTTCGATGAACTGACTGAATTTTACAGGGATATTGATGTTCCGGTAAGCTTGGAAATTGCCTGCAGTGAAATGAAGGATTTGGGTTTGATTTCTAAGGATTTTAAAATTACAAAATATGGGAGAGCAACATCAGTATCATTTTTAAACATTAATGAAGCGGAATTTATTAAATCCGCATTGGATGATTGGGATTATTTAATAAATTATGTTGGTTTATCTCCAATGTATAAAAAAAGAGAAGAATATGATAAACTTAAAGTAAAGATATTAGCAATGGCAATGGATTTGGAATTATTTGAAAATGCTTATCTATCTCCAGTAATTCACAATCAAATTGCAAATGCTCTAAAAGTCAAATTTTCAACAAGATTATTTGCAGAATCCACTTTAGATATAATATCATCAGGCGAAGCTTTAGATAAATTGGATTCTAAATTCCAAGATGCATTAATTCGCCTTCAAAGTGATTTTATGAAGTGCAATTGTCAGGACAGGCCATTTTGCAGATGTTTACAATTGGGAATATCTGAAGTTATAATACATGAAAGGCTTAAGGGAAAAGACCCTGTCGATATATCTAATAAATTATTTAGAAAATATCAAATTCAGGTTTATCCTGGAGATATATTCTCATGGTTAGATAATTTTATTAAGAACTTAGATGCAATAAAAAGAATAGCGGAAGCTTTCAATCGTAAAAGCATTGTAAATAAAACTTCTTATTTAATTAAAAAAATTGAAAATGGTTAAAGTATGTTTTTAGAAGATAAAATTTTAATAGGTGGTGATGTTTATCTACTACCTAAAATGGCAAATAGGCATGGTTTAATTGCGGGTGCTACAGGAACTGGTAAAACCATTACTCTTAAGACATTAGCCGAGTCATTTAGTGATATGGGAGTGCCAGTATTTTTAGCAGACATGAAAGGTGACATTTCCGGTCTTGCAAAAATTGGTGAGATGAATGACAATGTTGCTAAAAGAGTTGAAGGGATTGATTCATTTAAACTCAAATCATATCCTGTAGAATTTTGGGATTTATTCGGTCAAAAAGGGTTACCTATACGTGTAACTCTATCTGAGATGGGTCCTGTATTATTATCTAAAATATTAAACCTGACTGATGCACAAAGCGGGGTTTTAAATATTGTATTTAAAGTTGCAGATGATGAATCTTTACTTATCATAGACATTAAAGACTTGAAATCAATGATTAATCATGTTGTTGAAAATAAGGATGTTTATGAACCTCAATATGGTGCAATCGCAGCTAAATCAGCAAATACAATTTTAAGAAACTTAATAACATTGGAAGATCAAGGAGGAAATGATTTCTTCGGTGAACCTGCACTTGAATTAAATGACTTTATTAAAGTTGATGATTCTGGTTGTGGTGTAATTAACATTTTAGATGCTCAAAAATTGTCCTTATCACCGGAAATTTATTCTTCATTTTTACTTTGGATGTTATCTTCATTATATGAGCAATTGCCTGAAGTAGGTGACGCTGATAAACCTAAATTCATATTTTTCTTCGATGAAGCTCATTTGCTCTTTGATAATATGAGTCCAGAATTTTTGAAAAAAATAGAACAGATTACTCGTTTAATTCGTTCAAAAGGCGTAGGTTTATATTTCATATCCCAATCTCCTGCAGATATTCCTGATGAAATTTTAGGACAATTGGGTAATAGAATTCAACATGCTTTAAGGGCTTACACTCCAAAAGATCAAAAAGCAGTTAAAGTAGCTGCTGAAACATTCAGAGCAAACCCCGAATTTGACACGGCAGAAGTTATTTCTAACTTGGGAATTGGTGAAGCATTAGTATCTGTTTTAGATGCTGAAGGTGTTCCAACTATTGTTCAAAAAGTCAATATTGTTGCCCCACAATCTTATATCGGACCGATTGATGATTCCCTAAGATCAGAGTTAATTAATTTATCTGAATTTAAAGATAAATACTTGGAAGCTGTTGATAATGAGTCAGCTTATGAGATACTTGCAAGTAAAATTAATCAAAATGAAAACATTGCTAGTGAAGTGCCTCCAGCACCCCCTGCTCAAGAAGCTCCAGTTCAAGCCCCTCCTGCTCAAGAAACTTCACAGGATGAACCTTTAAAAGTTGGAGGATTTGACTTGGGAACTATTTTGGGAGGACAACAAACTTCCGGTAAAAAAACTAAAAAGACTGCTCAACAAAAAGCTGTCGAAAAGGCAGCAACTACTGCAGCCAATACTGTGGCTCGTGAAGTAACTAAAGGAATTATGAGAGGATTATTCGGTCAAATGAAGTGATTATCATGGCTCATCCACATGTAAAGGCAATTTCTGAAATGGAAGATGCATCTAAATTAATTGATATGATTGCAGACTCTAAAAGTGCTTATGTTCGTGACAATTTAAGCATTCATTTACATGAAAGTCAAATTAAACTTCTTAAAAACGTGGTTAAACATTCAAAACCTCATCACAGAAGGATTCGTGTAAAACAATATGCTAAAATTAATGATGATAAACACTTTGAGTTGCATTCAAAGCTATATCTTAAAAAATACAAAAAATTGGAGCGTTTGGAATTAGTTGAAATATTAGATGCAGATGATTTACCTTATGATGTTGTTTTAACTGATAAAGGTTTAAAAATCATTGATGAGATTGAATCTTTAGAAAAAGAATGGGCTGAAAAGGTTGGCTGTGACATTGATGTTTTAAGAGAAATGGCCTTAAATTCTTTTGAATATTCCTATAGGTTTAAGAAAAAGCAGAAATACCAATTCTAAATTCACAAGCTATTGAATTGTAAGCATTAATTACTTCTTCAATAGCATCATTTTCTTTTTTAAAGTAAAATAAGTGACTGTCGCATTGGCAATCACTACAACCGAAGTCTTTTACATATTTATTTTTCAATGAAAGTTGTTTTGCCAAATCGCATTCTACTTTTTTGTCCAAATTATATATTACTTCTTTAACTTTGCCATGTTGAAGTAGGTAATCAACATGCCAGTGAAGCTTTTTGGATGAAGATATATGTCTTTTAACTCTTGATTCCAAATTATTCATTGCTGATCCAACATAAACATAATAACCTTTACTAAAATCGATTTTAAGTCTAGAACCAATTTTTAATTCCTTGTTTTCATCCAAATGAATAATTAAACAATAACAACCTTTCATCACTTATATTATTTTTTTCCAGTTTCATATAATTTTACTAAATAATTAAACTATTTATTTGCTCTTATTTTTTTAATATAATGGAGTAAAATTGTTTAAATTTAAAATAGATAAATTTAATAACTATATTTTATAAAAAAACTTATAATAAAATCAATTGGTGAAAATTATGAATTATTATGAATATAATGATGAAGAAGTAAATCTTTTGGATGAGATTATTTCATTCATCAATAAAAGGCAATTTGATAAGGCAATTGAATGTATGGACAATTCAAAAGCATTCAATGATAATGATCCATTGCTTCTAATGAGTAAGGCACAATGTTATTTGAGGCTTAAAAATGAAACAAAAGCAAATGAGATATATAAAAGAGTAATTGGACTTTGTGATGAAAAATTATCAGATAAAAAAGATCCATTCATTTTGAATATTAAAGGGAATTCCAATTTGCTTTTAAAAAATTATAGTAAAGCCATTGAATGTTATAATGAAGTTTTAAAAATTGATGATAAAAATACATTAGCTTTATCTTTCAAATCTGTTGCATTAATTCGATTAGATGAGCAAGATGCTGCTTTTGCTTGTCTAGAAAGACTTTTAGATATTGATAGTGCTAATAATGATATAAAACTCTTTAAGGCCCAGTATCTAAATTCTACTGAAAGATTCGATGAATCTTTAGAGATATTGGAAGAGATATTAAAGGATTCATATCATCATCCTCAAGTATACATGTTAAAGGCGGATGCGTTATATGAAAAAAAGTTAATTGATGATGCATTGATTAATATAAATATATCTTTAGAGTTAAATCCAGATATTTCTTATTCATTGTATTTAAAAGCCAAAATATTGATGGATAAATCAGATTTTGACAATTCAATTAAATATTTTAAAAAGGCAATTAAAATCGATGATAAAATTGATTGCTACTGGTTTGATATGGCATCATGTTATTTGAATCTATCAAGGCATGATGATGCTCATGATGCCTATGTTAAGGCATTTGAACTAAATCCCCATAGTGGTGGAATTGCAAATCCGGATATTTTCCTAGATTTTATAAAAGATTTGAAAGCTATTGATTTGTTTAAAAAAGCTTAAAACTAATTAATACTAAATAATTACTTATGATATTTAAAATTAAATCTAAAGGTCATAAAAATGTATCTTCACTACATAAATCAACGTTTGAAATAACAAAAGATTTAGAAATCGGACCCACTGCCGATTGTATTATTGGTGTGGATATGGATGATTCAATGTTGGACTTTCCTCAAGAGTTTAAAGATAAAATATCTAATTCAAATACTAAAATTCAAGTATTATTAGATACTCCTAATGCGCATGATGAAATTATTGGTTTTGGTCATGAAGATTTAACATTAACTCATCCAACAGATATTGTCTGCAGGAAAAGCGATTATGTTTGTTCAAGAACATTGATGATTAAGTCATCTAAAGCAGCATGTGACCTTGATTTGGATTTAATTAATGATTTAAAAAATGAGGAAATCTTAGAAATAACTATAAAAATACTAAAATAATAGTTAACTTTATATAATTTTAAAAACATATTTTTTTATAACTACTTTTGTTATTTGCGGGGGTGGTCGAGCGGTCAAAGGCGCTAGGTTGAGGGCCTAGTGGGTTAGTCCCTTCGCGGGTTCAAGTCCCGTCCCCCGCACTATTTTATCTTATTTTCAATGTTTTTTGTTTAATTTTAGTAATATTTCTTTCATTAAAGTAAGTTATTTAAACAATAACATATCTAATGCAGGTGTTAATGTTAAATAGCTTATTTTAGGATTTAAAAATTTTTTGCACCCCAATTTCAACCGCTATATATATATGTTTTGATAAAATTTAAATTAAGTCAAAATGGTGATTTAAAGTGGGATTAGCCGATGGATATATGCCTCCAAAATGGAAAGATATTATTTAGTTTAAATAGGGGAAGTTGATTTTTATGGGATTTTTAAGCAATATTTTTGGTAAAGGAAATGAAAAAAAAGAGAATAATAAAGAAACACCTAAAAAGGTGTTTCAAGATGTTGATTCAATTTTAGAACATTTTTATGGTAAAGATTTGAATTTTAGAACTAGCAGTCGTGATTCAATACGAATAATCGATAATCTTGCTGCAGAAGGCAAACAACCTCTTTTAGCAGAACTTGCCATAAAATCTGGTAATAAGACTGATGCATCATATGCGGCTTCTCTAATTACTGATGAAAAATTATTAATTGATGTAGCTAAAAATGCTTTAAATAGGGATGCTAGGACTACTGCTATTAGAAGTATTAGGGAAAATCCTGATAACGAAGAGGAGTTAATCTATATAGCCAGACATGATCCATGGTACTTTAATAGGAGGGTAGCTATTTCATATATTAATGATAAATCTGCATTAAATGAAATGCTTAATGATTCATCTATTTTAAATAACCTTCGTGAACCAAAGTATGACCGTATAGAAGATTATAAAAAAAATTTTAAAAAAGATGTAACGGAAAGATTAGAAAAACTTGAAGATTGATTACTAATTTAAATTAATGGATGTGTAAAGAATGTGGGTATTAGTTTGTGAAACCTGTGGATATGTAATAGCTGACCCAAATCATCAACTTTCTGCTTTTTACAATTGTGCAAAATGTGGAGAAAGCCATATGAGATATAGGGAAGCTACAGCAATAGAAAATTTAAAAATAAAATTGCATTTAATAGATTCTTATAAATAATTGATTTTGAATATTCGGATGAAATATTCATTTCAAAACTTTTTTCTTTTTATTTAGTGGTGTTTCACATTAACGGAAGCCTTTTTGAATATGAATCTGTTTTTAAACTTCGATATACAAGCATTTCAAAATACCTGTTTTGAATAGATTACTTAAGCCGTTAATGTCAATTAGTTAATTATGGAATATTACTTTCTATTTTCATGATAATTATTGCTGACGATAGCTACAAAGCTGTTTTCTCACCAATGAATTCTAATGTGTCAATGTCAACTTCTTTTAGATAACAGATACTGTTAATGTCTTCATGAGTATCTGTTTTTGCAATACTATGCAGTCCCATTATCTTTATGGGTTTATCCTTTGGGAATTTCTTTAATTCTTTAATCATTTCTCCGCAATTCATTTAATCACCTAAACTAAAATATTAATCTGTGAATATCCAATTTATATACAATGATGTATCCGTCACTGCACCAGATGAATCTAGCATTACCTGATGTAGTATCTGCTATGCAGCGGGACATTTTTTAATTCAGTTTTAATCATTATCAAAACCTTTATATATTATGTTTTTTGACTATAATTTTTCGAAATGCCTTCAATTTTACAAAGTGGCTTCAACAAGTATTAAATAAGATTTTAACCATATATTATCTAGTAAAAGGCCTCAAAAGTATAGGTATGGTAGGAGGTAGATAAACATGAAATTATTTATAAGTAATGTTTGTTTATTAATCAGTTCAGTTTTTCCCCAATGCTGCATTGGTGTTCTTTCCATGCATCTCCACGGAGGTGAGAACGGTGGAGTTAATTATCTTCACGATTGGAACATATTGGTTTAATATCACTTCAGTTATTAAATCATTAATGATTCTAATGGCATGTAGAAGATAATAGCTCATGTTTTCACCTCCATTTAATGGGTAATTAAATATAAACAATTCAATGACGGGCTTTGAAAACCAAGTTTTCATGAGGTCTTTTTCCCGGAGAGAACACTGTTTAATTACCCTTTTTTAAAAAATAGTTAAGTTTATATAATAATTCGATAATATGATTATACAAGAGAATTACTTTTAAAGTAAACCTCTGTGGAGATGCAAATCTATGTTTTTAATGTCTATGGGGAAATATTGTGGAGATTTTTTCTCTGCAATAAGACATTAAATTTGACTTTTTTTTCACTGATTTCGGATATTTATTTAAACAATTAAAATGAAAAATTATATTATAATTAATATGTATGGTGATAATATATGAAAGCTGTAATCCCGGCAGCAGGTTTTGGTACAAGATTCTTACCTGCTACTAAAGCACAACCTAAAGAAATGTTGCCTGTTTATGATAAACCAACTATTCAATATGTTATTGAAGAAGCGGTAAACTCAGGAATTGATGATATTTTAATTGTTACTGGTAGAAATAAACGTTCTATTGAAGATCACTTTGACAAATCTTTTGAACTTGAACAAACTTTACAGAGCGCAGGTAAAGATGACCGCTTAAGACAAGTTCGTGCAATCACTGATTTAGCCGATATCTGTTATGTAAGACAAAAAGAACAGAAAGGGCTTGGAGATGCAATCTACTGTGCTAAAAAGCATGTAGGTGGAGAACCATTCGCTGTACTTTTAGGTGATTCAATCACTAAAGGTCCTACACCATGTACAAAACAGTTGATTGATGTTTATGAAAAATATGGTGCGTCTGCAATTTCACTTGAGGCAGTTCCAAAAGAAAAAGTAGAGAGATATGGTATAATTAAAGGAACTGAAGTGGAAAAGGACATTTATAAAATTGATAAACTTGTTGAAAAACCTCTAGCTCATCAAGCTCCTTCCAATTTAGCTATTATGGGTCGTTATGTATTAACACCAGATATTTTTGATAAGATTGATGAAACAGAACCTGGTGTTGGTGGAGAAATTCAACTTACTGATGCCTTATCAAAATTGGATGCAATTTACGGCAATACATTTGAAGGAAAAACCTATGATATAGGTAATCGTTTCGAATGGTTAAAAACATCTATTGAATTTGCAATGGATGACGATGAATCAAAAGATGATTTAATTGCATATATGAAAGAGATTATTAGAGAAGCAGAATAATATAAACTTAAGGATTATGGTGACCTGTTGTAGTGGTTTTAAGATAATCTAATAGATAATTATGGAAAACAGGTTAATTAAAAAAACAGGGGATGAAATATCACCATTGGGCTTTGGTGCCATGAGATTGCCTCTAAAAAATGGTAAAATCGATAGGTCCAAAGCTAAAGATTTAATTTATTATGCAATTGATAATGGTGTTAATTTTATAGATACTGCTTATTTATATGGGGATAGTGAAAGTTTTTTAGGTGAAATTTTAACTGAGGAAATTCGTTCTAAAGTTAAGATATGTACTAAACTGCCCTCCATTAATGTTAGAAAATATGAGGATATGGAAAAACTATTGAATGAGCAGTTAAAAAGACTTCAAATTGATTGCATTGATTATTATCTTATTCATGCTGTTGATTTAAAGACTATTAATAGATTACTTAAACGAGATTTGATTAATTTTATTTCAAAAGCAAAAGCTGATGGTAAAATTAAGCATATCGGTTTTTCATATCATGGACCCACAGAAGAATTTGAAATAATCGTGGACGGTTATGACTGGGATGTTGTAATGGTCCAGTATAACTATTTTGATGAAAATGTTCAGGCCAGCATGGAAGGCATTGAATATGCAGCTTCTAAAGGTATGGGTATTTTTGTAATGGAACCTTTAAAAGGAGGTATTCTTGCAGGAAAAATGCCCAATGAAGTTGAAGCAATTTTTAAAAAAGCAAATCCTAATAAAAGTAATGCGCAATGGGCTTTAGAATGGGTTTTAAACAACAGAAATGTTACTTGCGTTTTATCTGGAATGAATAGTTTTGAACAACTTGATGAGAATTTGGCTATTGCAAATAAAACGACTCCTTTATCCATGAGTTTTGATGATTTGGAAACTGTTGAGCTTGTTAAAAGAGTCATGAGAAACTCTTTAAAGATTAACTGTTCTACCTGCGGATATTGTATGCCTTGCCCTCAGGGAGTTAATATTCCCGAATGTATGAAAATATATAATGAAAAATATTTGTTTGGACATAAAGGGTTTGTCAATCAATCATTAATTGATTATTATCAGTATGTTGGGGGTATAATGGGTGGTGAAGGTAATGCAGGTAAATGTAATGCTTGTGGAAAATGTTTGAGAAAATGTCCTCAGAAATTGGATATTATCAGTGAATTAAAAAAAGTAAAAAAGGAATTTGAATTTCCTGGATTTAAATATGTATTGTTATTTATTAAAAATGTTGGTTTTCCAATTTACAGATATTTTGTAAAGCTTTTAAATCGCTAATTTTTTCTTATTCTTTCTGTAATGTCCTCCCATTCTTGAGATTCAATAACATTAAATGTTTCTCTCCAGATTTTTTGTCTAACAACATTCGTTACTTCTGTAAAAATTTTATTATTTCTTTGTTTTAAAAAATGGTCATAGTAGTCTAGTGGCATTTAAATCACTTTAATTCTGATTTGTTATTAAATGATTGATTTAAATATTATTTAAAGCTTGTTGAGGCCATATACAAAAATTGTTCTCACTATTACCGGATATTTATACTTTTCTTAAATTAAATAATAGATTTTATATTAATTGATTGACAAATAAGATATTAGGTGAAAGATATGAAACTTGAAGAACTTTTAGCGCCATGTCCAAAATGTGGTTCTAAAGATAAAATAGCTCACAGAAGAATGTTGGATAATCACAGGGCTCACGCGGAAATGGATACTGTTAGATGTGAAGAATGTGGCTACATTTACTTCATAAATGAAAATATGGATCCTGATGAGAAAAAAGAATTATTAAATGAATTAAATAAGATTTATGGTTAAAATGACATTTCATGTAATGATCATACCCACCCTAAATTGTCCATCAAATTGTAAATATTGTTGGGGTTCTGAAAATAAAAAAGAAATGATGGATATTGAAGTCATTGATCAGATTATAGATTGGCTTGATGATTTTAGGGACGATAAGGTTCATTTTACTTTCCATGGTGGTGAGCCTCTTCTTGCAGGTTATGATTTCTATAAAGAGGCTTTAGAAAAATTATCTAAACTTGAAAACTTAGATGGATTTTCCCTGCAGAGTAATATTTGGCTTTTAACTGATGAGTTAATAGATTTATTTGTCAAATACAATGTTGTTGTAAGTACAAGTATTGATGGACCAAAAGAAATCAACGATTATCAAAGAGGAGACGGTTACTTTGATAAAACAATGTCCAAATATGAACTTGCTAAAAGTAAAGGATTAATAATTAACTTTGTTTTAACAGTAACTGACTATTCAAAGGATTTCTCAGATGAATTGTATGAATTCTTTAAGGGCGAAAAGATGAGTTTAAAGATTCATGCGGCCTTACCTTCTTTAAGAGGAGATAATGCAGACCCATGGGCATTAAATCAAGAAGAGCATGGAAAGCTTCTTGTTGATTGGTTGGATAAATATCTATATGATTTAGATGAGTTTGTTATTATGGACCTAGACCATATTTGTAAAAGTACACTTAGAAGAAGAGGAACATTATGTACGTTTGCAGATTGTATCGGAACTACATTGGCTGTTGGTTCTGACGGTTCAATTTATCCATGCTATAGGTTTGTTGGAATGCCAGACTATGTTTTAGGAAATGTGGCAGATAATCCAAGTTTTGATGATTTAAAAACATCTGATGCATGGGCAAAACTTCAAGAATTCAGAGATTATGTTGATGAAAACTGTAAAAAATGTAAATTTGTTAAATATTGTGAAGGAGGATGTCCTTACAATGCAATTGTTGCACATAAAACCCCTAAAGCGGTTGATCCCCAATGTGATGCTTATAAAATAATATTTGGTGAAGTCTCAAAAAGAATGAATAAGGAATTCGCTAAATCTGCTTTTGGAATGGGCGCACCAGCACCTAGAAAGGAAGGTGAACCGTTCAGTATTATGGATTTGGCTATGAAACCATGATTGGTTGATAATATGATTTGTGATGATTGTAAACATTTGGAATTAAGAAAAAACTATAAAATTGTCTGCAAAATTAATGAACATCAGCTATTAGATGTCAAACAATGCAGAAATTATGAAAAAGAGGATGATGAATAATCATTCTTTAACTTTGATTAATAAAATGAAAGTACATATTGTATATTGCCATCCAAGTAATGAAAGTGTAACTTATGCTTTAAAAGAATCTTATATAGAGGGACTTAAGGCATCAAATATTGATTTTACTATATCTGATTTGTGTACAAAAAAGAGTTTAATTCAGATATGTCTGAAGAAGAATACCTTTGTGAAGCAAATTATAATGAATCTTATATTTCTCCAGATGTTTTAGAAGAACAAGAATTAATTAACAATTCGGATATTTTGACCTTTATTTTCCCAATTTTTTGGCTTGATGCTCCTTCAAAGCTTGTGGGCTGGTTTTCACGTGTTTTTACATATGGATTTAGATATTATAATGATGACGAACAGGAATAAATGAAAACTTTGAAACAAGTTAATTTTCTAATTAGTATGGAAGCAGCTATGAGGACTTAAAGGCTGATGGTAAAATTGATGCCATTAAAACTATTTTTGCTCGCGACAGATTAAATAACAAAGCTGAAGATATTAATTTCTATTTTTTCAATGAGACGAGTCATGATAAGATTACTCCGGAAAATAAAGAAAATTATATTAAGAAAACTTTTGAAATAGCAACTTATTTTTAGATTAATTGTTTTTTCTTTCACATACTATTTTTCGTGAAATTTTTTTTAATAATACTGAGTATATAAATGAACTCAAAAAAAGTAATACTTTTATATATTTTGTGAACTAAAAGTATGTATAAGTAATACTGAGTATATAAATGAACTCAAAAAAAGTAATACTTTTTAGTATTTAATAATTATCAAAGAAGGTGTTAATGTGATTGATGAAATAATAGATTTTTTGTTTGGCTTGAAAATGACTATCATCTCTGGTATATTTCTATTAATTGCAGTTATTTTTATGATATTTGGAATTGACACTCCAATTTACTTAAATCCTGCATGGGGAACGGTAATTATCAGTGGAATTCCAATGTTGCTTCTTGCTATGACAAGATTAGTCCGTGAAAGATGGATTTCATCAGCTCTTTTAATAGCAATAGCCATGATTGCTTCACTTTTAATTGGTGAGATATTTGCAGCAGGTGAAGTTGCATGGATTATGGCTTTAGGAGCACTTCTTGAAGATTGGACTGTTGAACGAGCTAAAAAAGGTTTAAGAAATCTTATCAATTTAACTCCTCAAACTGGAAGAAGGATTTCAAATGGTGTTGAAGAAGTTGTATCTGTTGATGAGATTAAGATTGGTGATACTTTAAGGATTCTTCCAGGTGAAAGCGTACCTGTAGACGGCGAAATAATTAGTGGTACTTCCTCTCTTGACCAATCAATTATGACTGGAGAATCCTTACCAATTGATAAGGAAGTAGGTGATGAGGTATTTTGCGGAACCATGAATATGTATGGTGCTATTGATATTAAAGCAACTAGTTTGGGTGAAAACTCATCACTCCAAAAGTTAATTGATCTTGTAAAAGCAGCCGATGAAAAACAGGCTCCTACACAAAGAATTGCAGATAAATGGGCAACATGGCTCGTTCCGGTTGCATTATTGATAGCTATTGCTGCTTGGCTTATAACTGGTAACATTGAAAGGGGAGTAACTGTTTTAGTTGTATTTTGTCCATGCGCATTGATACTTGCAACACCGACAGCTATCATGGCAGCTATTGGTCAGGCAACGAAATATGGTGTTTTAATTAAATCAGGTGAAGCTCTAGAGACTCTTGGTGGTCTAAATACATTGCTATTTGATAAAACAGGTACATTGACATATGGAAATTTACAGGTATCTGATGTAATTTCTGTTAAAAATGATTTGAGTGAAGCCGATTTGCTTAAAGTTGTTGCATCATGTGAAAAATTAAGTGAACATCCATTAGCTAAATCCATAGTCAATAAAGCTAATGAATTAGAAATGGACTTAGAAGATTCAAAAGATTTTAAGATGTATCCTGGAAAAGGTGTAAGTTGTAATATTTCATATGGTAAAGTTTATGCAGGAAATTCAAAGTTTTTAGCTGAAAATAATATTGATGTTGATGAGAGTTACTTGGACAAACTCAGAAGCGAAGGAAAAGCTTCAATCATAGTTGCACTAAATGATGAAGTTGCAGGGTTTATTGGTTTATCTGATGTGATTCGTGAAGATTCTGCAAGCATGATAAAAAGTTTGCATGATTTGGATACTGAAACTATATTGCTTACGGGAGATAACACAGAAACTGCAAACTACTTCGCATCTCAAGTTGGAATTGACAAGGTTTATGGTAATCTGCTTCCAGAAGAAAAGCTCTCATGGATAGAAAAACTCAAAAGTGAAGGCAAAAAGGTCTGTATGATTGGAGATGGAGTAAACGATGCGCCTGCACTCAAAACTGCAGATGTAAGTGTTGCAATGGGATCTGTTGGAAGTGATGTAGCAATTGAGGCTGCAGACATTGCACTTTTAGGAGATGACATTGGAAAAATCCCCTATCTTAAGAAACTATCGAACTCCACATTATTCACAATTAAAGCAAATATTATCATATCTATGACTATCAATGCTTTAGCTATTGTTTTCTCTGTTTTAGGATGGTTAAATCCAGTTACAGGAGCAATCGTTCACAATGCGGGGTCTTGTTTGGTTGTTTTAAATGCCGCTTTGCTTTATGATAGGCACTTTGATGATTCAATTAAAAAAATCGACTCAGAAAATGTGGAACACAGTCACTATCACTACCATGACGATGGAGAACATACTCATTCACATGAAGGTATTGAAATCCTCGATGAAATCGTAACTGGAAAGGGTATAAAGCATATGCATGCTCATAAGCATACATTAAATAGACAAAGTTGTGAAGCATATCACAACTAATTTTTTTATTTTTTTAACAAAAATAATATATATTATATTGAATAATCTTATTTTAGGTATTAACATGAAAGAGAAAATAATTTTAGGACTTCCAAAGGGAAGTTTAAATAATGTAAATAGAGGAAATACTCATCAATTGTTTGTTGATGCAGGTTACGAAGTAAGAGGATATGAACCTGGAAATGAATCTTATGAAATTAATATAGTAAATGATGAGGAGATTGTTGCTTTTTTAACCCGTCCACAGTCAACACCAGTAGAGCTTAACCGTGGAATGGTCGACATTGCAATTGTAGGTGAAGATTGGGTTAAAGAGGAATCCGTTTTAAGAGATACTAATACTGTTAAAATTGGAGATTTGGATTATGGACAAACACGTCTAATCGTTGCCGTTCCAAATGATTCTCCATATAATAATTTGTCTGAATTCTTTGAAGCTAATAGGGATCGTAAAACTCCTATTTTATGTTTCACTGAATATCCTAACTTAACTAGAAAGCACATTATGGAAAATGAAGTATACCAAGAAATCTATGGTGATGCAGTACCGTTTGTTCAAGTTAGAGGATTAACTGACGGAGACAATGAAATGGTGCAAGTCATTAACTCCGATGGTGCTACTGAAGTATATATTGCTAAAGGTGCTGATTTAATTGTTGATAATACTCAAACGGGCAGTAGTTTGAAAAAAGCAGGTTTAAAAGAACTTGAAACAATTTTACACTCTTCAGCAGGTCTTTATGCTGGTGTAAGTTGTACTGGTGAGAAGATGGAAAAAGCTCAAATGATTTTTAAACAATTGTATGGAGCTATCACTGCTAAAAAGTTCTTCGATGTTAAATTCAATATATCCAATAGTAAAATCGAAGAAGTTTCAAATTATTTAATAGGTAATAAACTTTGTGCTGATGAGCCTACAATCACTCCGGGCTCTGATTTTTCACAAATTAATGTATTAATCCCTAAAGCAAAATTCCCAGAAATGATTGATGCTATAAAAGGATTTAATGCAACTTCAATTATTAGGAATGATTTAAAACAGTTAGTTGAATAATCATTTCATTTTCTTTATTTTTTATTTTTTTTTAGAAATATAATGATAAATCATTATGTTTATTAACTCTTTTTTACATATTTATCAATAATTATTTAAATTTACTTTATGTCGAGTGAAAAACATGTTAACATCTGTACAAAAAGAAATTTTACAAACACTAATTAACTTATATCAATCCTCTGATGGGAAATCCATTAAAGGAGAGGATATTGCTGAGGTTATGAATAGAAATCCTGGAACAATTCGTAATCAAATGCAATCTCTTAGGAGTTTAAGTTTAGTTAAGGGAGTTCCAGGTCCAAGAGGGGGTTATAAACCAACAATTGAGGCTTATCACTCTTTAAACATTTCAATTTCAGATAAAGAAAAAAAAGTTCCAATTTACAGAAATGATGAAAGATTAAAAGATATTTCTGTTGCAAAAATAGAATTCACATCAGTGCCTCAACCTGATGAATGTGAAGCAGCTATTAAAGTACTTGGAAGTATTAAGGATTTAAATTTAGGAGATACTATAAGAATAGGTCCAACACCGGTAAATAACTTAGGCATAATGGGTGAAATCGTTGGAAGAGATGATATGGATAATATTTTGCTCGTTGAAACAAAAACTATTAGAAGTATTCCTAAGCAAACAGTAGGCGACATTGCAAGTAGAAATGTAATTTCTTTAAAAATTGATTGTAGTTTAAAAGAAGCCGCAAAAGTATTTTCAGAAAATAATATTAATGGTGCTCCAGTAATGAAAGACGGTAAGGTCGTAGGAGTATTTACTGTAACAGATTTAGTAAATGCATTTGCAGACCAAAATGATACTGTTACTGTTGGAGAAGTAATGTCTAAAAAAGTTATCATTGTCAATGAAAATATAAAGATTGCTAAAGCTATTGAAATATTATTTAAAAAGAATATTTCAAGATTAATCATCGCTGATGATGATAATAACCTGCTTGGAATTGTTACAAGGACTGATTTAATAGATTCAATAACTAATTTAAATCAATTCCCAATTATTACTAATTAGTGTGATTTAATGGATAAAGTAAACCAGTTAACTGTAAAAAAAGATATGAAAGTATCTGAATTAGTTAATCAATTTGATAAATCTGGTGTTTTAGGATCAGGTAGGGTTGCTAGAGCTTCAAATATACTCGCAGATATGATTAATGATGATGAAATGAATGTTTTTATGAGTCTGGGAGGACCTCTAATTCCAGGAGGCCTTAGAAATATTGTTACAAATATGATTCGTGAAAATCATGTAAATTTAGTCATATCAAGTGGAGCTAACATTACTCATGATTTGCTTGAAGCATTTGGCGGAAATCATTATCGAGACGAAGGACGTGATGATGAAGATTTAAATGCTGATGGCATTGGTAGAATTTCAGATATTAATGTGGGTTCTGATGATTTTACAATATTTGAAAGTGAAATAATTAAAATTTTTGAAGATATATCTGCTCGCAAGCCTAAAATATCTATCCAAGAATTATTATATGAAGTTGGATTACTTATTGATGATGAGAATTCATTTGTTGCGACTGCTGCTCGTTTAAAAGTCCCTATTTTTGCTCCAGGATTAATTGACAGTATGTTTGGTTTGCAATTATGGATGTTTACTCAAGATCATGATTTCACTGTTGATGCAGTAGCTGATATGCATTATTTGTCTGATTTGGTTTTTGACAGTACAAGAATTGGGGGAATACTTTTAGGTGGTGGCTTAACAAAGCATTATACTCTTGCTTCAACCTTACTTAAAGGAGGTTTGGATTCAGCTATTCAAATAACTTTGGATCGTCCAGAAGCAGGTAGCTTAAGTGGAGCGCCACTACAGGAAGCTAAATCCTGGTCAAAAGCTAAATGCGGTTCAACACTTGAAACAGTAATTGGTGATGTTACTATAATATTCCCATTAATTTATGCTGCAGTTTTAGATAGAATTTAGGTGTTTATTTTGAAGTTAATTCTATTGGCAGTCTTATTTTTTCTTTCAGGATTTTTCATGAAATTTTCTGATGATGCATATGATGTAGATAAAAATCGTATATTGGCCATATTTTTTGGATTGATATGTGCTATTTCATCCGCTATGGCGACAATTAGTGATGTGGGTGCTGCATATGTATTTATTGGAATTTTAATGGGTAATCTGCTTGCACTAAAAATAGATGGGATTCATCATATAATTACATTAATAGTATTTATTTTAATATGTTTAATTTGTGGAATACCTCAATTAAGTGTGGTTGTTTTATTAGTTTCCATTTTGGCAGCACTTACTGATGAAGTAGGGCATGAATTAATTTCAAATGTTACTCAAAATGAATTTGTTATATTGTTCTTTGAATATAGGTTTGTAATGAAAATAGTTGTATTTTTATTAGCATTATGTGGTGTTTTCTCATTTTGGACGTTTATATTATTTATTTTATTTGAAATATCTTATTTAATGGCCGGATGGTTATATAAAAATTAAAAAAAGGAAAAAATTTAATTTCCTTTTTAGTCATCGAGTTCAATACCTAGTTTTGCAGCGAATCTTGCAAGGATTACAGTAACAAGAACTGCAATGATGGTAACGATGATTGCGTAGGTAAATAATGGTACTAAAGAATCTCCTGTACCGATAAGTCCTTCAATCAATTTTTGAATAGCGTCGTTCCATGCTAAACCTGCAACAAATGCAAAAGCAGTGGTGATTAAACCTAAGATAGTTTCCATAATTAATTTGGTTACTTCTGATGCCATGTATTTTGCCTCCTTTTCAGTTATTTGTTCAATTAGCTAAGTAGAACATTAATGTTATATATAATTAATTATTAAAATACTTTTAGATTATTTTAATAAGTTTTCACAGGCAATTTTAGGATTGTCTGCTTCATAAATACTTCTTCCAACTATTATTGCATTAGATATTTCTAAAGTCTTTTTAGCATCTCCGCCTTGTTTTCCAACACCTGGTGATATGATAAATGCATCTTTACCTACAATATTTCTTATATCCTGAAGGCGATCAAGACGTGTTGCCGGCGCAACATAATTTGTTATTCCCATATCAACACCCATTTTAGCTATTTCATCTGCAGCTCCTTGCAGGAACTTTTTAGCTCCTGGATGTGACATTTCAGTTAATAAAAATAACTCTCTTTCATATTTATTTGCAACATCGAGGCATGCCTGTACACTATCTTCACCGACAAATCCATGACAGATTATTGCATCTGCCCCTGCTTTAAATGTCTCTTCACATATTTTTTCGTTTGTTGCATCAATATCGGCTACTTTAAAGTCACAAATTACTTTAAAATCAAATTTGTCTTTTAATTTTTGAATTATTTCAAGACCTTCTGCAAGCGCTAGTGGATAACCTATCTTTATTGTATCAATATTATGTTTAACACTATCACATATTTGGATTGCTTCTTTTTCGCTCCCTACATCTAATGCAAGTATTAAGTTGTTTTTAATGTTCATAATTTAATATTTGTTATAATCATTTAAATTATTTTTTCATATACTCTATTAAACAATCATATTCTTTTAAAATAGCATTGATTTTAAAGATTAATTTATTAAAGTATACTTGATAAAAAATTAATTACATTTATATATTAAGAATAATATAATACTATTCAACAAGTATTACTTTAAAAGTGAAGTGATATTTTGGTTTGGCAGGATAATTATTATCAAAAGATTTAATTATCCAAAAAAATTTTAAAAGAGAGGAATTTATCATGCATATTATGGAAGGATATTTACCTGGCCAATGGTGTTTAATATGGATTGTCATATCTTTAATCATCGTTGCATATGGTATATATCAAATTAAAAAAATTGTAGATGAAACTCCAGAATCTAAAGCGTTACTCGCTGTTAGTGGAGCATTTATGTTCATCTTATCATCTTTAAAATTACCTTCTGTTACTGGAAGTTGTTCTCACCCTTGTGGTAACGGATTAGGTGCGGCATTATTTGGTCCTGCAGTAACTGCAGTTTTAGCAACTATTGTTCTTCTTTTCCAAGCAATCTTACTTGCTCACGGTGGATTAACTACTTTAGGTGCTAACATTTTCTCAATGGGTATCGTCGGACCATTTATTGCATGGATTGTATATAAAGGTTTAACCAAAGCTAATGTATCTTCTACTATTGCAATTTTCTTTGCAGCATTTTTAGGAGATTTATTAACTTATGTAGCTACTTCATTCCAATTAGCAATTGCATTCCCTACCCCTTCATTTGGTACAGCATTAGTTAATTTCTTAACTATTTTTGCAATAACTCAAGTTCCATTAGCTATTGGTGAAGGTATATTGACTGTAATTATTTGGGATAGATTAAAAGAATACAAACCAAAATTGTTAGATAAACTAGGTGCATTAGCTCCTAATGAAGCATAGGTGATATTATGAATAAAACAACTTTAATAATTTTAGCAGTTATCTGTGCAGTAATTTTCATTGCACCATTAGTAATGTATAATGGTCATGGAGAAGATGATGGATACTTTGGTGGTGCTGATGATGCAGCTGGTGAAGCTATAGAAGAATCCGGTTTTAAACCATGGTTTTCATCAATTTGGGAACCTCCTAGTGGTGAAATAGAAAGTTTATTATTCGCTCTTCAAGCAGCTATAGGAGCAATCATTATTGGTTACTTCTTTGGATACTGGAGAGGTCAAAAAATTAAAGAAGAATAATTAATCTTCTTTCTTTTTTCTTTTTTTAGGGATTAATTATGAAATTTGATATGGATTATATTGCACACAATAATAATTTAACAGAAGCAAATCCTTATTATAAATTATTCATTACAATTATTCTGTTAGTTGTTACATTAGTTTTGGATAATCTATATTTTGACGTTTTTATATTCCTTGTGATGTCTATACTTATATTGGCAGTAGCTAAGATAAATTATAAGTCATATTTGAAGTTTTTATCCATTCCAATGGCATTTCTTATAATAACATGTTTGTTTTTAATGTTTTTCTTTGGAAAAGGAGAAGTTATTTACGAAACAGGAATATTTGGAATTGTTGTCAGGGCGGACTCATTTCATTATGCAGTTTATACATTCATGCGTGTACTGGGGTGTTTCCCTTGTTTAGGTTTTTTAGCACTAACAACTCCTATTGCTAAAATTTTACATTGTTTAGACACATTAAAAGTTCCAAAAATTCTTATTGAAATAGCATTATTGATGTATAATACAATATTTATTTTCTTGAATGAAATTGATACAATGAAAAAAGCACAAGAAACTAGATTGGGATATCATTCTTACATCTCATCATTTAAATCCCTAGGTGCTCTTGCAAGTACAATATTTTTAAGATCATTGGATAAAAGTGAAACTTTACAGCATTCTCTAGATTCTAGAGGATACACTGGTGAACTCCCAGTTTATGTTCCAAGAAAGGAGAAATAATATGTTAGAAGTCAAAGATTTAAAATATTCATATAATAAAGATTATCAAGCGCTTAAAGGTGTTAGCTTAAAAATAGAAAGAGGACAAATGGTTGCTCTTTTGGGAAAAAATGGTGCTGGTAAATCCACATTATTTTTAAATCTAAATGGGATATACGAGCCTGATGAAGGAAAAGTTTTCATTGACGGTGAAGAATTAAAATACGATAAAAAATCATTACTTAAATTTAGACAGAAAGTAGGTATTGTTTTTCAAAATCCTGATGATCAAATATTCGCTCCAACTGTTGAGGAAGACGTCGCTTTTGGGCCATTGAATTTAGGTTTATCCATGGAAGAAGTTCAAGACAGAGTTGAAGAGGCTTTAGAACGTGTTGGAATGAGTGGATTTGAGAAAAAAGCGCCGCATCATTTAAGTGGTGGTCAAAAGAAAAGGGTTGCCATTGCGGGAATTCTTGCAATGAAGCCTGAAATAATGGTTTTAGATGAGCCTACAGCAGGTCTTGACCCACAAGGTGTAACAGATTTATCCAAATTATTAAATGAATTAAATGAAGAGGGAATTACTATTGTAATTTCAACTCACGAAGTTGATTTAGTTCCTAATTATGCAGATAAAGTTTTTGTTTTAGTTGATGGGTTATTAATTGGTGAAGGAACTCCTAAAGAGATTTTTGCAAAACCAGCAATCCTTGAAAAGGCTAATTTAAAAGTCCCTATTGTAACAGAATTATTCCAAGAGCTTGAAAAAGATGGATTTGACATGGAAAATGATTATCCATTAACAATAGAGGAAGCTAAGGATAAGTTTCTTAAACTGTTAAATAAAAATTAATTTTTTTTATTTTAATCAATTTAATAAAAATTATTATAATTTTATTACATGTGTAATGCTTTTTTTCTAAAAACTATTTTTACCAATATATTATATATTAAAATTAACATATCTTTTTATAAGGTGAAATTTATGAGGATTGGAATTTGTGATACTACATTCGCTCGTTTTGATATGGCATCAGCAGCTATTGACGAGCTTAAAAATAATGCTACTGACTTAAAAATCATTCGTCAGACAGTTCCTGGAGTTAAAGATTTACCTGTTACAGCCAAAATCCTCATAGAAGAGGAAAATTGTGATATCGTAATGGCTTTAGGAATGCCTGGACCTATGGAAAAAGATAAAATGTGTGCTCATGAAGCATCAACTGGTCTTATTAATGCACAATTAATGACAAACACCCATATATTAGAGGTTTTTGTCCATGAAGATGAGGAAGAAGACCCTGTTGAATTGAGAAAATTGGCTGAGAATAGAGCACGTGAACATGCACAAAATTTAATAAAAATGATGTATCATAGAAAAGCTATGAGAAAAGAAGCTGGAATGGGTATGCGTGAAGGAAAAGAGGATGCTGGCCCATTATAAAGGTGTAAAATGGAAAATAGAATAACTGCAGAAGATAAGAATGCCACATTTGTGGTTCTTCCGGCCTATAATGAAGCGACTAGAATTCAACCCGTAATTGAATCTATTGCTGAGAAAGGATATAATATGGTCATTGTTAATGATGGATCATCAGACAATACTTTAGAAGTTATTTTAGATTCTAAAAAGAAATATCCAAATAGGGTTCATGTTTATTCTTTAATTATTAATCGTGGTGTTGGTATTGCAACACAGACGGGCTTTGATGCAGTTTTAAAATTTAATCCTAAGTATATTGTAAGTATGGATTCTGACGGTCAACATTCTGCCGATGATTTGGATGCGGTAATAGAACCTTTAGTCAGCGGCAGGGCTGAAGCTGTAATCGGTGTAAGGCCACTGGAAGACATGCCAAAAAGTAGAAACATCGCGAATTCAATCATGAATCTTTTAACGAGGATATTCTATGATGTCGATGTTAGTGATTCACAAACAGGATTTAGAGCCGTTACTATAGATGCTTTAAATAAAATTTCAATTAATGCTCAAGGTTATTTAATTTCATCTGAATTTATTCGTGAAATTAATGATAATGATATTCCTTTTGAAGAAGTTATAATTAAAACAATCTATACTCCAGAAACACAGGCAAAAGGAACAAATTACAAAGTTGCAATAAAAATTTTATTACAAATGATGAAACATAAGCTGTTTGATTGAGGTGTAGAAAAATGTTAATTTATTCAGTTATATTTCCAATTATTTCATTGATTGCTATTGTCCTTTTTTATTTAAGATATAAGGAAGGTAAAAACTCCTTTTCCTCTTTTTTAATATGGACACTAATGTGGATATTTGTTATAGTATTTTCAATCTTTCCAAATTCAAGTCTTATTTTTGCAAGGGCATTTGGTATTTCTAGAGGATTGGATTTTATTATAATTGTTTCTTTACTTTTAATGTTTTATATGGGTTTAAAATTATACTATAAACTCGAAAGATTAGAAGAAAATATGAATAAAATAGTTAAAGAAGTAGCTTTAAATAATGAAATCCAGTTAGATGACAAGGAAGAATAATATTATGATATATTTTAGGGGATGTACTGCACGTGAAAAAGAGACATCCATAGCTGATGCCACAGAAAAATTATTGAAATTAGCGGGTGTTGACTATAAAATTTTAGAAGATGAAAAATGCTGTGGTTCTGTTTTAATGAGAACAGGTTTTGTTGAGGAAGCTCAAGAACAAATTGAAAAAAATACAGAAGCCTTAAGTGGTGATACAATATTAACATCATGTGCAGGGTGTTATAAAACTCTAAAACAGGATTATGAAGGTTTAGAGGTTATTCATATCTCCCAATTTCTAAATCAATTGATTGAAGAAAAAAAATTGAACTTCAATAAGAAAGATTTAAATGTCACTTATCACGATTCATGCCATTTGGGACGCCATTGTGAAGTATTTGATGAACCGCGAGAAGTTATTTCTTCTGTTGCTAATCTTGTTGAAATGGAAAATAACCTTGAAAATAGTTTATGTTGCGGTGCTGGCGGAGGAGTTAAATCAGCATATCCTGAGGTAGCTAATCAAATGGCCACTTCAAGAATTAATCAGGCTAAAGATACTGGTTGTGATATTTTATTAACATCATGTCCTTTTTGTAAATTAAATTTAAAAAATGATGACTTGGAAGTTTTGGATATTACTGAGTTTTTAATGGAATATGGGGTGATTAAATGAAGAAAAGTGAACTTGAAACAATGAGAAAATCATTTAACACGGTCAAATCAAGATCATCCGAAATAAAAGATTCTCCCCAAGTCAAACGATTAGAAAAAAGAGGTCGTGAAATTAAAAAATATTCAATTGAAAACTCAAAAGAGTTATATAATCAAGCTTTAGAATCATTTAAATACAATGGTATTGATGTTGAATTTGCTAAAACTAAAGAAGACGCCATTAATATTATTGAAGATTTATTAAAAGATTTGGACTCAAAAGTCATTGCTAAATCAAAATCAAATACATTAGGTGAAATTGAACTTAAAAGCAAATTATCTTCCAAGTATGATATTGTCGAAACTGATTTGGGAGATAGGATCTTACAGCTTAAAAAAACTGATAATAAACCAGTTCATCCGACTGGCCCTGCTTCTCATTTGAATGTTGATGAAATTACTCATATTGTAAATGATTCACTAAAAAGTAATGTCAGTCCAATCCCTCGTGAAATTATGGAACTTGTTCGTGAAGATGTGCTAAATCGCCTAAAAGATGCGAGTGTAGGTATATCTGGTGCTAATGCAATAACTGCCGAAGAAGGCTCATGCATAATGGTTCATAATGAGGGCAATATTTCACTAGTTTCACTAAAAGATTTGCATATAATTGTAGCTGGAATTGATAAAATAGTGCCTACATTGGAGGATGCAATTTCCATTGCAAAATTGGAAACCGTTTATGCAACAGGAAACTATGTAACGTCATATATGAATATAATATCTGGCCCATCCAAGACTGCAGATATTGAAAAGAAACTGTTAAAAAACATGTATGGTGCTAAAAAGGTTGTTGTGATTCTTTTGGATAATGGAAGAAGCCAGGCTAGTGAGGAATGTTTATGGTGCATTGGTTGTGGAAACTGTGTAGTGCACTGTCCTGTTTATAATGCCGTTGGAAATGAATTTGGCTTTAACAATTATTTGGGTGGAAGAGGAGTCGCCATGTCTAAATTTATTGAAGATGATGAAACTTGTTATGAATCAGGACTTTATATGTGTACTTTATGTGGATTATGTACTCTTAATTGTCCAGTGGCTATTCCTACTAATGAAATAATAGAAAACATGAGGAAATTATCTTCTGAAGTTGGTTTTTATCCGAAAGCCCATGGAAAAATCAAGGATAATGTTTCTAAAAACGATACACCATATTAATTTTATTTTTTTTAAATTCTTTTTTTGAGACATATATTTATAAAGAAAGAATACAAGATATAATAATATTATATTTTAGTATTTTATATAGTAAAACGGAGGAAATACATGCTTCTATTAATAAGTCCTATAAATCATGAAGAAGCTCTTGAATCTATAAAAGGTGGAGCAGACATTGTTGATGTGAAAAATCCTAAAGAAGGTTCTTTAGGTGCTAATTTCCCATGGGTAATTAAAGAAATTAGGGAATTAACTCCTGAAGACAAATTAGTAAGTGCAACTTTAGGTGATGTACCTTACAAACCGGGTACTGTTTCTCTTGCAGCAATGGGAGCTCATGTTTCAGGAGCAGATTATATTAAAGTAGGATTATATGGAACCAAAAATTACGATGAAGCTGTTGAAGTTATGGAAAATGTATCTAAAACCATTAAAGATATAAGTCCTGATACAATCATTGTAGCTGCAGGTTATGCAGATGCTCATCGTGTTGGTGCTGTAGACCCTATGGAAATTCCAAAAGTTGCTCGTGACGCTAACTGTGATTTGGCAATGTTGGATACTGCTGTAAAAGATGGTCATACATTATTTGATTATATAGATATTGAAAAATTAAAAGAATTTGTAGATGAAGCTCATAGTTATAATTTAAAAACTGCTCTTGCAGGATCAGTTAAAAAAGACCAATTAAAACCATTACATGACATTGGATGTGATGTTGTTGGTATTAGAGGTGCTGCTTGTGTTGGTGGAGACCGCAATACTGGTAAAATACACCATACTGCAGTTGCTGAGTTAAAAGAGTTATGTGATTCATTTTAGATAGGTGTTTTTAATGTATTCTAAAAAAGTTCAAGAAGCAAGAATGTCTTATACTTTTGATGATTTTTTGCTTACTCCTAATGCAAGTTATGTAGAACCAAAAGATATTGATACTACTATTGAATTATCAAAAGGAATTAAATTAAATATCCCTGTTTTAAGTGCTGCTATGGATACTGTTACAGAAGCAGATTTAGCTATAGCAATGGCACAGGAAGGTGGTATTGGAGTAATCCACAGAAATATTTCATTAGAAAGACAAGTTGAAGAAGTTAAAAAAGTAAAATCCGCTGAAGACATTACCATTCGTGATGTTGTTACTATTGCTCCTGGATCTACAGTTTCAGATGCACAAGCTATAATGCAAGATGAATTGATTAGCGGTCTTCCTGTTGTTGATGGTGATAAGATTGTTGGTATTATCTCTAAAAGGGATATTAGACCGGTTTTAAAATCAGAACCTTCTAAAGCAGTTAAGGAAATTATGACTTCTGATGTTGTTACTGTTGAAGAGCCAATTACTGCTGAAGAAGCATTAAACATCGCTTATGAAAATAAAGTTGAAAGGTTACCTGTTCTTTCTGATGGTAAATTGGTAGGAATAATCACTATTAAAGATATTTTAAATCAAGCACAATATCCTAATGCTGCACGTGATAAAGACGGAAACTTTTTAGTAGCTGCTGCTTGTGGTCCATTTGATTTGGATAGAGCAATGGCATTGGATGAAGCCGGTGCAGATGTTATTTCAATCGATTGTGCTCATGCTCATAATATGAATGTAGTTAAATTCACCGAAACTATCAAAGACAACATCGATGCGGAATTATGTGTTGGTAACATTGCAACTGCTCAAGCGGCTGAAGACTTAATATCTATGGGTGTAGATGCCTTAAAAGTAGGTATTGGTCCTGGTTCAATGTGTACTACCCGTATTGTTGCGGGTGTTGGTGTACCACAATTAACTGCGATTTCTGATGTAGCAGATGCGGCAGCAGATGAAGGTATTCCTGTTATTGCAGATGGTGGTATTAGATACTCTGGTGATATTGCAAAAGCTATTGGTGCCGGTGCGGATGCAGTAATGTTAGGTAATTTACTTGCAGCATCTTACGAAGCTCCTGGTGATGTTGTTGTCATGAATGGAAAACAATATAAAAAATACCGTGGAATGGGATCCATGGGAGCGATGACCAGTGAATTTGATGGTGGTGCAGACAGATACTTCCAAGGCTCTAAAAGTAAAATGAACCACACTAAATATGTTCCTGAAGGAATTGAAGGTGCAGTACCATATAGAGGAACTGTCAATGAAATTTTATTCCAGTTAGTAGGTGGTTTAAAATCTTCTATGGGTTACTGTGGAGCTAAAGATATTGCGGAAATGAAGCAAAAAGCCCAATTCGTAAGAATATCTAGTAGTGGTATTAAGGAATCCCACCCTCATGATTTGTTAATCACTAATGAAAGTCCGAATTATCATAGTTTCGATTAAATAAATCATAGCTTTAAATCAAAGTAATCCAGATTTTTATCTGGAATTTTTACTTTAATTTTTTAGAAAGTAGTTATTTGTGTTTGGGACTTATTAAATAATCTAATTTAAAAAATGAATAGCTATTTTTCTTAATTACTTTGATTTTACCATTAACTTTAAATATAATGTAATACAATATTATTACATTAGATAATTTTATGATTAGTCTGTAAATTATTCTATTTACACTATTTTATTATATTTATTATTAACGGAGAGAAATTAAAATGGCAAGAACTAAAAAAGTAGGTATTACAGGTAGGTTCGGTGCAAGATACGGAAGAAAAGCTAAAAGATCCGTAAAACTCATCGAAGAAAACATGAAAAAAAATCATGTTTGCCCTAAATGTGATAGACCATATGTAAAAAGAGAAGCTGCTGGAATCTGGAAATGTAGAAAATGTGGTGCAGTATTTACTGGTGGGGCATACGTTCCTCAAACCCCTATGGCAAAATCTGCAGCACGCAGTATTAGAGATATTAAAGTGGAGGAATAGTCCTTGTATAAATGTCCACGTTGTGGAACTGAAGTAGATCAGAAAAGCTACATGGATAATAAATGTCCTAACTGTAGATATAGGATTTTATTTAAAAATGTTCCTGAAGTAACTCGTTGGGTATCTGCTAGTGTTCCTGATGGAAATATGGCTAATAGAGTAGGCCTTAAGAAATAGAATTAAAATAAGATATTCATCTTGTTTTTTCTATAATTTTTTTTACTATTTTTGATTTAAATGTTAATTTCAACTTCTAGAAAACCTTCTCAAAAAACAAGGAAGTTTTGTAAGAATTTTGCCCGCACAACAGATTCAACTTCTGTAAATAGAGGCAAAATGAATATGAGGGAGCTTTTATTAAAAGCATTATCTGAAGATGAAATTAATTTAGCCATCGTTAACGAAATTAAAGGTAATCCCAGTAGAATAACTTTTTATTCCAATAAAGGGGATGAATTACTTAAAGTTTTAATTAGTGCTAACATATCCAATGAAAGATTAAACATCAAACCTTCTGAATTAAAAATAGTATCTGAAGTCGATGAACTCAATTGTTTAAGTGATATTTTTGGTTTGGAATTAGTAGATAAGGCAGAGGACAATTATATTCATATTTCAAGTGAAGATGAAGATTTAGTGGCTAAAGTAAATTTCATTAATAAATTCGGAGATAAGATTGATTTCCATATTAATGTAAAAAAGATTTTAGATGAAGCATGATAGAAAATAGTCCTTTAGAATCTGTTAAAAGTCAAATTTCAGTGGAGTTTGAAAATTCCGACCAAGCTAAAATCATTTATGATTCAATTGTTTTGGAGTTCCAAACGGCTCCGGACTACAGATCAACCATGGATTTAACTCTTGAAGATAAATCTATAATAATTAATATTGATGCGCAGGATTCTACTTCCTTTAGAGCTTCTGTCAATTCAGCTATTAAATGGATAAATTTATCTCTGCAAATTAATAATTTAACTAATATATAAATATCATAAAGAAGTAATTTTAATAAAAAGGTGATTGAAAATGGAAATTCCTGAAAATATACAAAATCAATTAAATCAGTTTCAACAGTTACAACAACAAGCTCAAGCTGTAACTATGCAAATTCAAACTGTTGAAGTTCAAATTCAAGAAACTGAAAAAGCATTAGAAGAATTAAATAAAACTGATGAAAATACTGAAGTATTTAAACAAGCAGGTACTTTACTTATTAAAGTTGATTATAATGCAGCTTTAGAAGATATGGAAGATAAATTGGAAACTCTCAAGTTAAGAAAACAAACTATGGCTCGCCAAGAAGAAAGAGTCATGAAAAAACTTGAAGAAATGCAAACCAATATTCAAGCTGCTATGCAAGGAATGGGCTCACAATAGAGCTTAATTTCTATTCTTTTTTTAGATTATTATGTCAAAACTTAAAAAATTATCTTCTGAGGATTTAGCAACTATTTCTTATGACTTTGGTGAAATTTTAGAACTTGAAGTTTCACGTGTTATTTCCACTAAGGAACTCGAAGATCTTGATTTAGATATTACAATTAACTATGATGATGCACAACTTGACGTTGATGTAGATTTGGGCGTTAGTTTTGATGAATTGTCAGAAATTAATCAAGACGTATTAAATGAAGCTATTGATGAAGCTTATTTGAAATTTGATTCTTATATTGATGAGAATTTCAGAGAATGATTTTTTTCATTTTTTCTTTGTTATTGGACTGTTTTTAAATTTTTTATTAATACTTTTTTAAAAATTTTTATTAATATAATAATACTTTTTTATAAAAAAGTATTTATAGTTGTAAAACATACTAATAGTATGGTTTGAAGTCTTATCAAATAGCTTAGCAAAACGGATGAACACGTATTTTTTCTGTCTTTCAAAATTCCCTCTTTAACTTCAAACTATATTTTTATTTTTTTTAATTTGCCAAATTATGTTTGCTTTATATTTTAAGTTATTTTTTGTTTGAATTCTTTGCTTTTCAAGATAACTTTATAGATTTTA
>JAILDN010000095.1 GCA_024689425.1 Methanobrevibacter sp. | reverse complement strand
GGTTTCAACTTGTGATGTTGAAGATAGAATTGATTCTTCCTCTGTTGGTTATTTAGTTGATAATATTAAAGCATATATATTGGATGATGAGTTTAGACGTCTTCCTGTCGGAGCTGTTGGTGAACTGTATTTAACAGGCCTTCAGATTGCCGAAGGTTATCTAAACCGGGATGATGAGACATCTAAGGCATTTTTGGATAATCCATTTGATGATGATAATTATCCAACAATGTACCGTACAGGTGATCTTGTCAGATTCTTGCCTGACGGTTCAATTGGAGTAATCGGTCGTCGTGACGGTCAGGTTAAAATTAGAGGAAACCGTGTGGAATTGTCTGAAATCGAATCTGTTTTACGGGAAATTGATTTTGTTGAAGACGTCACTGTTCAAACTATTAAAAATGGCATTAATAATGAACTTGTAGCTTATGTGGTTGCAAGTGATGAAATTAACGAAAGGGTTCTTAAAGAATGGATTTCTGGTTATGTAAGGCAACATAAACCTTTATATATGGTTCCTTCATATGTAATGAAATTGGATAAAATTCCATTGAATGTAAATGGTAAGGTAGATAAACGTGCCTTGCCTGAAGTTGATGCGGAAAAACTGCATACGGAATATGTTGCTCCAAGATTGGAAAGTGAAAAAGCTATTGTCAAGGCATTTGAAGCAGCATTTAATCAGAAACATATTGGAATATATGATGATTTCATTCGTCTTGGAGGGGATTCCCTAACTGCTATTAAGGTATTGTCATATCTTGAAGATTATAACATAACCGCAGCGGATATTTTAAGTTTGCGTACTCCGTTTGCAATTGCAAATAATATTTCAGATATTTCAATGGATTTAGATGTTTATACAGTTGATAATGGATGTCCTTTAAATGAAGCCCAATTGAATGTCTATCTGGATATTGTTGCCAATGATAAGGTTGATGCCTATATAATTCCTTTAATTATGGATATTTCCGGTAAGTATTCTATTGAGGAAATCCGTGATGCTCTGGATGTTATGTTGGAAGTTCATCCGATTTTAGGCATGTGTGTTAGTGATGATTATGATGTTCCTTATTTAGTCAAGGGGTCTAAACCGAGTGTTTGCGTTGAGGAGCATGTTGATTATGAATTTGTAAATGAATTCCTTTCAAAACCATTTGATTTACAGGATAATTTATGCAGATTCATGATAGTTGATAATGAGGATAATCATTTATTATTTGCCAGTTTCCATCATATTATATTTGATGCAATCTCTGATAATGTATTTAAAGAGGATTTGGAGATTGTTCTTGATGGTGGTAAAATTGATGTTGACGATTCATTCCTGAAAGTGGCAGCATTTAATAAACAAATACCTGATACTGATGAATTTACTAATGCGAAAATTTTCTTTGATTTAATGTTAAATGAATCTGAAGATGCAAATGTTCTATTGGATAGTGTATCATCCGATAAAGCAAGTATTGGTTATTTAAATTTGGATTTTGATTACAAATTATTTAAATCATTCCTGGATAATGTCGGTGTCAGTGAATATGTTTTATTTACTGGTGTTTTTGCTTATACTCTCTCACGGTTTGTTGGCAGTGATAAAGTATTGTTTAATATCACTGAAAACGGACGTGGAAGATTCCAAAATTATGATGCAATAGGTATGTATGTAACTACATTGCCTATTGTTGCTGACTGTAAAAATCAAAATGTTTCATCATTCATGCACAATATGTCTTACTTTGTTTATGGTGTGATGAAATATAATTATTATCCATTTAGGGCACTTGCAAATGAATATGACCTCAATTCTAACATTTTATTCCAATTCATGCCGGATTGGATTGATTTGGGAGATGGAAATTTAAAAGAAATGAATTATTCCCGTTATGACACATTTGAAAATAGAAGGGATTTCATCACTGATTTCTCATTTAATGTTCTGCAGAACGGTGAAAAATACAGTTTGGGAATTGCATATACTGATAAATATTCTGAAGGATTAATAAACAGATTTATGGAAGCATATAATTTGATTTTATCTCAAATAATAAGTGCAGATAATTTGGCTGAAATTAATTATGTCTCTAAAGGCGATTTGGAGATTTTAGACGAAATCAATGAGACTGAAGCTAATCTGAAATATGATGATATTCTGGATGCATTTAATGACAATCTCGTTAAATATCCGGATAATCCTCTTGTATCATTTAATGACAGGTCATATACTTATGCAGAGGGTGCTTTTATTGCTGATAAGATTGCTGAAATGTTAAAAGATATGGAGATTAAATCCGATAATTCAGTTGCATTCCTTGTCGAGAGATCTGAGTGGTATATGTTCAGTGTTTTAGGCATATTGTCTCTTGGAGCTGTTTTTGTTCCATTGGATGATGTTCTTCCCGATGAACGTTTGGAATTTATGGTAAGAGATAGTTCATCTAAAGTTGTTATTGTGGATGACAGTACTTTCAAACGTGCTAACAGTTTATTTAAAGATG
>JAILDN010000074.1 GCA_024689425.1 Methanobrevibacter sp. | reverse complement strand
TCTTAGAAAAGGAACTTTATATAGTCCCATCCCGCGCAATAAACAGTCATTAATTCAGTTACTCCTTAACACTCTTTTGCTAATGATTGAAAACGAATTTTATAAAGAAGCCCTATTTTTACAACACGCTACTAAAAAGCTACTCTCTGATTCAACAGACTTTTTTGAATTAACTATATTGATGTACCTTGAGGGCTATTTAGAACTAAAATTAGGCTCTGACACAAGCAAAGCAGAATCTAAAATTAAGGATTCATTGAAAATTTTCAAATCTTTTAACGAAGCTATTTATCAAAATTATAAAGAACATTTTAATAAGCATATCAACAATCTATTATAATGTGAGTATTCTGATTCTTCATAATTGATTGTTCCATAAAATTCTGTAATTCTGTTAATGAAACACTTTCTACTTCCTTTGAAATACTTTCCCAACTAGGAATATTGAATAACTCTTCTCTACAAAGAGTTTTTAAGAGCTCATTCTTTTTAATTTCACAACTCATTAACGCCTCATTACTAACTCTCTTTTTAGCTTTATTGAATAAATCGGTATTCTGCAAATCCTCCGTATCCACTAGATTTTCTTTTAATACTTTTAACACTTGATTTTTATGAGATTCAGGTGTTTTAGTTAACAACTTAAGCATAGTGATTTTATTGTGAAAAATAGGGTATGAAATGATATTATATATCCACTGGTTTTTTGTACGCAACTTATCTCCTAAAATTGACCCCTTCACTCCAGTTAACATGGCACTTAAAATTGTTAAAATTGCAACATCATGTGGCTTCTGTATAAATTTCGAAGTATCAATATACATGGAAATTTCAGAAATCTTATTATCCTTAGATAAATCTGTTACCCCTTTGTGAAAACTAGGTAGATTTATTTTATTAACTTTTCCAACAGCTGGCAACATATCATTTATTTTTCTTAGCTCTTCTTGTAAATAATCCGGTCCTGAAACTGCAATCCTAAATTCCCCATTTTGTATATTACGGATATAAAATTTATAAAGTTTATTTAAATCAATATTTTTAATAATTTCTCTAGTACCAATAATATCTTCAGACCACATACTATTCTTGAAAATTAGACGATTATCCGAAACCGACTTCTCTGTCTTACTTCCATTTTCATATTGTGTTAGTTCAACTAAAACTACGTTTTTTTCTCGTACCAGTTCCTCTTCTGTAATTTTTAAATTAAAGACCTTATCTATTACTGCTTTAAATATATTTTTAAAATTTTTAACTCTACAATATCCTACAAAATTAATATAGTCCCGAGCAGTCTCTCCTCCAATGAATGCACCATTATTATCAAATAATTCATTTAATGACTTATCATTGCCTGAGCGTAATATCAAATGTTCTATCAAATGTGAGTAGCCTAACTCCTCTTTACTTTCGATAGTTGTTCCAGCAACAAACATTAATGAAAAGTGTACAAAGTTACTTCTTTGACTGTTTCTAAAAATAATTTTTTTATTCATCTATTTTAACTATCTCCCACAATTTACTTGTATTATTTTTTTTACCACAGGTTGGACAATTATTTTGCCTCGAAAAATATTGAAACTCTTCTTCTACAAACCGGTAAAAATCAAACCTTAATAACATGTTATAAACATTTTTATTTTTTTCGGTTATATAATCCAACCAACGTTTGACCACCCATGATGTCAATAACAGAATATTAGGTAAAATATTTGCAGTTACTAGCTTCCCCTCATAAGTAGTAAATTTTGTTACAAGATTTTGAAAATTTTCATTATCTTGTTCTGAGAGTAGACAATCAATACAGCCCACATCCTCAATACCAGGATTACAAAACAAGAGTTTTCCTGCACTGCGTTGACTAAAACAATACACACTGGGAATCTTTAATAAATGGCATGCTCTATTAACAATTCTTTGTGATATATACGGTGGCTCATCCATGCAACAAAATACCCAATCGCTTTCATATATCTCTTTTTTTACATCCCCTACACTACTCATTTTAGAAATACTTGTAGTAACTACACATTTAGAATTTCTTTGGTAAATATTTCTGGCAACACACTTTGCTTTGTAATTTCCAATATCTTCAAGTGTAAACATAGATTGCCTGTTCATATTCTTTTCCTCGATAATATCATGGTCTACCAGATGGAGTTTCCCAACTCCCAATTGAGACAGTTGTAATGCTATATGAGAACCACCTCCTCCGCAGCCTAAAATAGTAATCTTAAAATCCTCCATTTTTTCATCAATTTAAACCCACCCAACCCTTCGCTAGAATAGTATGTTTCTAACGATTCAACTAGTGGATATTCTTGTATCTGATTTATTGATTGATCTAGCATTTCTACCAAATTTCGATTCGAAAGCTTCTCAAAATAATGCTCAATTACATCTGGTAAAATTTTATACTTTTCCTTAAATAATTCTTGGATATCTGTAACGCTATTTTTACCATCACAGCAAGAAATAAAATCTGACCAAAACTGTGAATGCCCTTTAATTTCTAGTACATCAACATCATCGGCACCTATTCTTAAATTATCATCTTCCCAAGAATAAACTATCCTATCTTGGTTCCACTTTGGAAATAAATTCTTCATTTTTACCTCTTATATTCTACAAAAGCATGCAACTATATGCTGCATGCTTTTCGATTAAATAAAATACCAATTTGTAGTATTATTAACCTCTTCTTTTTCATTTCGAACTTCAATAAGCTCTAGTTCTAAAAACTCTACATTAATTGTATCCATAGCAATATTCTCTCCTTTTTAAATAAAGTACCAGTTAGTTGTATTGTTTTCAACTTTTTCCCCACGAATCTCTTCAAATTCGAGTTCTAAAACTTCAAAATTTTCCGTCACCATATTCATCACCTCCTTTCCCTTATAAACAAATGACTTCGTCAAATTGTTTCAATTTTTCAGAATCTTGATCATGTGTAATTACAATAACAATCGCATCTTTTATTGACAAGATATAATCCATCACCTTTTTTGTTCTCTCTGGGTCCAGATTACTTGTTGGTTCGTCAAAAATATAGGCAGAATATGTATTATTTAAAAATCTCGCTAAATCAATTCTTTGTTTCTCACCCTCTGAAATAAGAGGTTGGTTTCTAAATAATTTTTTCTTCAAAAACATCTCGTCAAATCCTAAACTCTCTTGGAGTTTTTCAACTAAATTTAACTTCCTTCCCAATTTAATATTATCTAAAACACTTCCTTCCACAATAAAATGACTTTTTTGAATGAATGCTATTTCTTTATATAGATCTTCTGAGCTAATTTCGTAGTTATATTTATCGTCTATACATATACTTCCCTCATACATCTCTTTAGGATAATAATTTAATATTAATTTTGCTAGCGTTGATTTTCCTGCCCCTGACGGGCCAATAAGAGCATATTTTTTACCTTTTTCAAACTCAAAAGAAAAATCTTTAAAAAGTTTTTTACTTTCAATCTGATAAGCTAATTCTTTTATAGAAATGCTCGAAATTTTTCCATGAGATATTGTACTTTTTTTGTAATCTTCAACCATCGCATTTTGATCTAGAAATCTTTGGAGACTTAATAAAACGGCATCTGTGCTCTTCATCAAGTTTTTATTATAAAGAAAGGTCTGTAATGGTCCAAATACTCCATTTAAGAGTTGAATACTAGCCACCAGCAAACCAACTGTTAGTAAATTATTCCTTACAAAAAATATACCAATCACCATACAAGCCACCTGAGAGAAAAAACTCAAAAATGTACCTGTATTAGCTCCTAGATCTTTTCTATATTGATATTTCTTTCTGGATTCTTCAAATTCTGAAGTAGTGTTTTGCACTACTTGCTGCATCCATTTTTGAATATTTAATAACTTAATTTGTTCAAATCCCTCAATAAAATTTGTGATTTCTGCTAAATAATCTTTACTTTTTTCAGAATAAAGAATAGTCGCTTTGCTCATTAATTTACCGGGTATTTGTGATAAAAAAATTGTTATAAGAGAAAAGAATAGAAATAACAAGGCTAATCTCCACTCTATAAAAAAGATAGCCAAAACACTCATAATTATTGATGCCATACTTGCAACAATATTTGTGCGAGGGATTAATAAATTCTCCTGAATTAAATCAATGTTTTTAGTAACTTCGTTAAGAAAATTTGAATCATTCTTAATACATCTCTCGCTAAAATCTTGCGATAAATATCCTTTAAAAAGTTTATTTTTTAAATTTAAAATGATATTTTTTACATAATTACTCCTAAAATAGGAATAACACCATGAAGTTAAAAACCATGCAATCATAGAGAACAGACATTGAGATATCTGAAATATCAGTTGATTATCTGAAGTAGATATACTGTCCAGAATACCCCCTAATTGTATAGAAAAAAATGTCATCAACGATGCACTGATTATACTCAGTACAATTACTACTAAATATAGAGACCTATATCCTTTCATAATCTGTTTCATCTGCCTATGTCCTCCCAATTAAATTTTTTATGACTAGATTATAGCCCCGAATTATCATGCTCAAAAAAACTTCCCATATTTGGGACATCAATATTATTTTTCTTATAGCACACAGTTTCATCTTTTTCTATCAATCATAGTCAGCATATCTCTTAAATTTATTATTTTCCTTTTCATTTATAGCAAAAAACCCGAAGCCTTTTCAGCTTCGGGTTTATCTATTCTTAAAATCCACCCATCATTCCTGGGTCCATGGCTGGCGCTGCTGGAGCAGCTGGTTCTGGTTTGTTGGCGACAACTGCTTCGGTTGTTAAGATGAGGCTGGCTACAGAAGCTGCATTTTGAAGGGCTGAGCGAGTGACTTTAACAGGGTCAATAATACCCGCTTGAATCATATCTACCCATTCCCCATTGGCAGCGTTGAAGCCTGTGCCAGTTGGGCTATTCTTCAACTTATCAATGATGACGGAACCTTCAAAACCTGCATTGGTTGCGATTTGACGAACTGGCTCTTCAAGAGCACGAAGAACGATGTTGCGACCTGTCGCGTCGTCACCTTCAAGTTCAAGGGCAGCTACTTTTTCAATCACAGTTACAAGAGCTGTGCCTCCACCGGTAACAATTCCTTCTTCAACCGCTGCACGAGTCGCATTGAGGGCATCTTCGATGCGAAGTTTCATTTCTTTCAACTCGGTTTCAGTTGCTGCACCGACCTTAATCACAGCTACACCACCTGCTAATTTTGCCAAGCGTTCTTGGAGTTTTTCACGGTCAAATTCTGACGTCGTGGTTTCCAATTGGGACTTGATAAGGTTGACACGGTTAGTGATAGCTTCAGCAGAGCCTGCACCTTCAACAATAACAGTACTATCTTTATCCACACAAACTTTGGCAGCTTGACCCAACGCAGCCATTGTTGCATCCTTGAGCTCAAGACCGAGGTCTTCTGTGATGACGGTGC
>JAILDN010000060.1 GCA_024689425.1 Methanobrevibacter sp. | reverse complement strand
TTTCAACATTAACGGTATGTTCTACACAAGAACCACCAATGCTGACGGTTATGCTGCATTAACTATCAGGATGACTGCAGCTGTAAACACATACATTATCACTTCAAGTTATAATGGTACCAGCATATCAAATAAAATTTCCATAATCCCTTAAGAGGTAAATTTAACCTCTTATTTTTTTTCTTTTTTTAAAATTAGAAGTTTGTTTTTAAAAATTCAAGACTTTTTTTAATGGAATCTTTATCATTTACTTCAATCATATAGATACCATCATAATTTTTCTTTTCAAATTCATCAATGATGCGTTTTAATTCAATATTGCCTTCACCTAATGGCAAGTGTGTATCATCATCGCCAAAATTATCATGCGCATGTATGTGTTTAATTGAATCAAAATACATATTGTCTGGAGATATTCCTGAATGGTGGGCATGACCAATGTCAAATGTCATTGCCATATCAAATTTTTCAAGTGTTTCATTTAGTCTGTTCATGTCCTGATAAATCATGCTTTCAAAAGCAGGCATATTTTCAATTGTCGTATTGACGCCTAAATCATGACTGTATTCGCCCAATTCTTTAATTGAATTGTCTGCAATTTCATAGATTTTATCAGGCTGATCTTTAAGTAAAAATGGAACTAAACCCGGATGTACAACAACAGCACTGGCATCGATTTCGTTGGCCAATTTTATTGAATCTTTAATCTGTTCGATTGAACTTAATCTGCTTTTGGTAGATAAAGAAGCAATATTAACATCTATGAATGGTGCATGAATGGTATATCTGAGATTAAAACTATTTAAAATGTCTAAATCAAATTTTTCATGAGGATATTGATGTAACAATTCTGAATATTTAATTCCTAGACTTTCTATAAATTCTAAACTATCTTCCAATGTATCATTGAATGTTGCTAATGTTGATGCACCAATTTTCATTTTAATCACTTTCTAACTGCAGTTATTTCTAATCCAAGTTCAATTGCTTCGATAATAAAATCAGACAATTCTATGCCCTTTTTAATTTTAATTTCGCCTTTTTTAGATGTCGTGGCAGTAAGCAAATACTCTCCGCCAATCAAAATATCAAAATTAGAGTTTCCATTTTCACGACCCAAATCTAGAATCAACTGTTTTTTGGTATGGATAATGTCGATTTCAAAAGGAGCTTTATTGTATGATTCTTCAATTACTTCAACACCTAGAGAAATTCCAACCTTTTCTTCAATTTCTGCTATTCTTTTACCGTTTTTACCGATTATTTTCGGAATCAGATTTTCTGGAATGTAGATGTTGGCTCTTTCAGGTGAGATTACTTTAACGTCTACCTTTGCTTTTTTAGGCAAAATTCTTTTAATCTGTCTTAAAATCTCTTTTTCAGCAATAATATCAACTGAAGACTTTGATGATTGTGACGGATTGTTCACCAAATCCAGATTCATAACTATTGTCTGCTCACCGTAGGTGTAGATTTCATTTTTGAGCTCGCCGGTTTCAAAATCTCTAACCTCAATAACTGGTCTTGCCAAATCTGCTTCTTTCATTCCACTTGGAACTTTAACGGTCATTTTTGTTTCATAAACGCTTTTGACTTCTCCGTTTTCAATGTAAATGCTTGTATCTACAATTGAAGGTATTACACCAAGTTCTACTCTTGAGGCTATTCTTTGAATCGCATCTATTGGTCGGGTTGCATGTACAACGCCAATCATTCCAACTCCGGCCAGACGCATATCTGCAAAAATATTGAAGTCATGATTTTTCCTAAGTTCATCGTAAATGGTGTAATCTGGCCTTACTAAAAGTAAAACATCTGCTGTATTTTCCATGCTGCCTTCTAGAGGGGCGTATTGTGTGATTTCATCCGGCAACTGCAAATCCCTAGGGGATTCCATTGTTTTAACAATTTTATTCAGTTCCTTTGAATAATATTTGGCAATGGCTTGCACAAATGTTGATTTGCCCGCACCGGGAGATCCTGAAATTAGAATTCCTTCGGCATTATTGTTTATCCTATCCATTAATTTGGAACTTAAATGATATTCTTCTAAATCTATATTCACAACAGGTCTGACTGCGGTTATTTCTATTGCTTCTGAGAAAGGAGGTTTTGCAATTGAAATTCTGTATTCTCTTGACTGAACAACAATTGAACCTTCCTTAACAGATTCCAAATAAGTTTTTGAATCGTTTCTGGCCTTATCTATAATCTCATCGATAATTTCTTGAAGCATCCCATAATTGAAAAGTTCATCAGATAATTTAACGAATTTGATATGTCCGGGCGTTCCTTTTTTAGCCATAGGACATACATTTTCCTTTAAATGAACAGACATTGTTTCATCATCAAAGAATTTGGTTATCGTCAATGTTTTTTCAACATATTTTTGTTCAAAATAGTAAACAGGGATTCCTTGAGCCTTTGCAGTTTCGGCTTGGACTTTATCGTTAGTCAGCAATGTTCCAAATTCGGATCTTGCCAAATCCCTAATTATAGCATCGATTTCTCCACTCTTTGCATATTTTATATCGTAATTTGTAGGTCTTTTTCCTTTAAATGATATTGCAAGCTTGCCTTCATCCTGTAAGTCCTGCAAGTGTTGGAGTTCATTTAGTCCGTTTATTCCTTCCCTTCTATCTGCATTGGCCTGATGTTCAAGTTCACAAACAACAGCTTCGGGAATAATTATCTCTGGATAATCCAAGTTTTCCTTTTCGATAATTTTACTTACTGCTCCAATAATCACTGCGCTAGTGTCTGGAATTATCGTTTTCATTCTAATACACATCTTCAGGGTTTACAAGACGTTTTTGATTGGTTTTCAAGTCTTCGTCTTTTAAATCATTAATGTCTGGTGAATTTTTAAAGTCTAAGTTTCTAAAAAAGCAGGAATAATATCCTTCATGGCATGCAGCACCACTTTGACGGATTTTTAAGACAACAGCATCCATATCACAATCAACGAGAATTTCTTCGACTTCTTGGAAATGACCTGAACTTTCTCCTTTTAGCCATAATTTGTTTCTTGAGGTGCTCCAGTAATGGGCTTTGCCCGTTTCAACGGTTTTTTTAAGGGCTTCCTCATTCATGTTGGCCAGCATTAAGATTTCATTAGTGTCTGCGTCTTGTGCTACAGCTGTTATGACTTTAACTCCATTAATTTCATGTCTAAAATTAATTTCCATTCTATTCACCTTTCAAATAACTCACGATATTATCAATATCTATTAATTCCTGAGAACCGCTTTCCATATCTTTAATAGTTACCTTTCCTTCATCCAAATCGTTTTTACCGATAATAACTATTTTTGGAACTTTTATTTTATCAGCATAATTCATTAATTTCTTGAATTTCTTATTGTTTAAGTCAACGTCACATCTGATGCCTGCTCTTCTTAATGTCTGTGTAATTTCATAGGCTTTAAGTCTGACATCTGATGAAATAGGAGCTACATAAACGTCTAAGTGTGATTTTGCTTCTTCTTTTTCTGTCAACTCTTCAATTGCATTCATTAATCTGTCAAATCCTAGAGCAAAACCGGTGGATTCAACTTCCTGGCCACCGAATACCTTAATTAGACTGTAGGTTCCTCCACCACAGACTTGTTTTTGAGCTCCAAGGCCCTCTACATAAATTTCAAATACGATTCCAGTATAATAATCAAGGCCTCTTGCAACACCGAGGTTTAAGGTGTAATTTGTCATATCAAAACTATCTAAAAGCTCAACTAATTCTTTAAGCTGATTAAATGCTTCTTGAGGTTCATCGTAATCTTTAATTAATTCTTCAACATCATCAAGGACACTTTTATCTCCAACCAAATCAATCAATTTAAGCAAAATCTGATTTAGCTCATCGTTTGAGATAATTGGATTGTCACCACTCAATGATTCTTTTAATAGGTCTTTATCTCCCTTATCAATAACGACCATCAATTCTCTTTGCGTTTTGGTGTCAACTTCAAAATGTTTGAATAATCCGCGGATAATGCCGAGGTGGTTAATGTTAACGTCGGCGCCAGTAATTCCAAGGGCTTCAATTGAGTCACTGCACATTGCAATTACTTCCGCTTCACCTTGAGGAGATTTTGCGCCAATCAATTCACATCCGAATTGCCAGAACTGTCTGAACCTTCCTTTTTGAGGTCTTTCATATCTAAAGCAACTGCCATAGTAATAAAGCTTAATAGGTTTTGTTGCAGTTTTTTCAAGTTCATTTAAGTATAATCTAGCAACAGGAGCAGTAATTTCAGGTCTTAAAGTTAAATCCCTATTTGATTTATCTTTAAAATTATATAATTGATCTACAATTTCTTCTCCGGATTTGGTTGTAAAAAGTTTTAATTCTTCAAATAAAGGGGTTTTAATTTCCCTATAACCGTAATTTTCAAATATATATCTTAAGGTACCTTCTGCTTTTTTTCTCTCTTCCATTTCTTCAAATAAGAAATCTCTTGTACCTCTTGGTCTTGTAAATTCCATATTTATTCACCTTTATAGTATATTAAATTTTGATAGTTAAAGTTTAAATAAATATGTTTTTTTCAGGAATTAATTATATAAGACATGTTTGGCTAATTTAAATATATGGAAATTAAAGGAAGTACAAATGTTGTAGCTTTGATTGGTCATCCGGTTGAACATAGTTTTTCACCGCCAATGCACAATGCAGCATTCAATGACTTAAAAATGGATTATGTGTACACAGCATTTGACGTTAGCCCAAATGATTTGGAAAATGCAATCAAAGGGGCTCAGGCATTAAGCATTAAAGGATTCAACGTTACCATTCCTCACAAAATTGAAGTGATGAAATATTTATCTGAAATCGATGAGGTGGCAGGTTTAATCGGTGCTGTTAATACAATCGATTTTAAAAACTTGAAAGGATATAATACTGATGGTATTGGAGCTATAAGGGCTATTGAAGAAGTAACTAAAGTTAAAAATAAAAATATTGTTATTGCAGGTGCAGGTGGAGCTTCAAGGGCAATCTCATTCTATCTTGCCAAATATTCTGCCGACAATATAACTATATTAAACAGAAATGTTGAAAAGGCTGATAATTTGGCCAATGACATTTTAAAGTCTAATCTAATTGATGATGTTAAATCAGACACAATTTCAAAAGTCAATGATTATTTAACTGATGCAGATATTTTAATCAACACAACACCTGTTGGAATGCATCCGAATGTAGATGTTGATCCTATTGTGTCTGCTGAAGGGATGCATGAGGATTTGGTGGTATTTGACGCTGTTTACAATCCAAATGAAACAGTCCTTTTAAAAGAAGCCATTAAAGCAGGTGCAAAGCCAGTTTATGGAATTAAAATGCTCTTGTATCAAGGGGCTGAAAGCTTTGAAATCTGGACGGGCAAAAAAGCACCGGTTGATGTAATGGAAAATGCACTTACAAGAACTTTTGGTTTATGATAATATGGATTTAATTTTTGATATTTCAAACTTGACTTCCGAAAAAGATGAATTTTCAGATTCTAAAAGGGACATATTGAAATATTTAAAAATAATTGGTGTGGATAGTCGTTTCATATCATATACTCCCGAAAAGATTTATATCAATAATTTAAGGTTTTCAAAGTTTTCAAGAAAACGCCAAGAAACATTTAACCATCAATATCCGGATATAGAAGTAGTCAGAAACTCCCTGTTTCAAAAAATCTGTTCAAAGGCATCTAAATCCCTAGCCAATATCAAACCGGGGTCTGTGATATTGATTCCTGAAAATAATTTCATTTTAGAAGTTATTTTAGAACCATATACGCGCAAATATGGTGTTGAACTAGTTCATGAGGGAGATCATGACTTAATTGCTGAACCGCTAATTTTGGATGATGAAGTAAATAGGATTTTTAGAGACATTTTCAGTGGCGAAGGATTGGAGTTTAGAAAAAAGGATAATGAGATATATCCGTTAATCAACGTGCCATTGGATTGGATTAATTCATTTTTGGAGATGGATGGCCGTTTAAAAATAGAAAATGAAAATAATAATGAATTGGCCTCATCATTCATGAAATTTTTGGAAGAAGTAGCACCACAGTATAGGGAAAATGTATTAAAGGCATCTGATTATATTGAAAGTAAATTATCCTAATTGTATAGTTAATTTTCCCAAAATTTTTTAAATAATGCGATATAAACCATTTAAATAAGTAAAATATTGTCGTGATAATATGTCTAGTGAATTATCAGAAAATCAAGAAACACTATCTAAACAAGAAATAAGGCAAAAAAGGTTAGCTAAAAGGGAAGAGGAGAAAAGAAAAAGGTTAGCTGAAAAAAAAGAGGAAAGAAGAAGAAAACGTAAAGAAAGAGAAGAGAGGGAAAAAAACAGAGTTTTAAAAAAAAACGAAACACAGCCAGTCGGTGAACAGGATAACAAAAGTTTGAATTCAAAAGATGAAAGGAGATTGGCTAGAGAAGAGGAAAGAAAAAGAAGGGCAGCTGAAAAGGAACAGAAGAGGTTAGCTAAGGAAGAAAAAACAAGATTAGTCCCTGATGAAGAAAATAATTCTACTTTGGATGTAGTCGATGAAAAAAAGTTAGCTAAGGAAGAGAGAAAAAGGAAGAGACTTGCTGAAAAAGAGCAGAAAAGGTTAGCTAAGGAAGAAGAGAAGAAGAGAAAAGCTGCTGAGAAGGAACAGAAGAGGTTAGCTAAGGAAGAAGAGAAGAAGAGAAAAGCTGCTGAAAAAGAGCAGAAGAGGTTAGCTAAGGAAGAAGAGAAGAAAAGGAAGGCTGCTGAAAAAGAGCAGAAGAAGTTGGCTAAGGAAGAAGAAAAAAAGAGAAGATTAGCTGAAAGAGAACAAAGGAGATTAGCTAAAAAAGAAGAAAAATAATTATTCTCGATGAAATAAATTTAACAAGATATAATAAAAAATTAAATCCTTTTCATAGTTTCCTATGAAATGGATATCATTACTTTTTTTAAAAATAAATTAGAAGTCAAATAAGGAAATCTGTTTATCTTTTTTCTTTTTAGGTGTTTCTTCAACTTCCTTATCAAGCATTTCCTCGGCCATGAGTTCTTCACTTTCATCTTTAGATGGCTCTTCGGCTATTAGCTCAACTTCATCACGGACGGGTTCCTCTTCGATGATTTCTTCTTGAGGAATTCCTGCAAATAGTTGGTTTTCTATTTCTTGAGCGCGCCTATCGCGTTCTTCTATACGCATTTCTTCTTTTTGTTTTTCCATTTTGTTAATGACCTTTTTAGGAATTACTTTCTTTCTGAAGCGTTTTATTTCATTAGTATCTAAATCCAGGAAGTCTGAAATTTCCCAGGCCAGTTCATCATTTTGAAACATTATTTCCAGATACGGAAACATTGAAATGGCAACAGAATTTGAAATGTGCATCTTTTGTGACATTTTTTCGGCTATTCCATCACGCAAGTTTCTTTTTCCACGGTTGCGGCCCATCAGTGTAAAGACAGTAGGGGCTCTTATTGGTGTAAACTTTTTATATGTTTCTTTTTTAGATGCGCTAACGCCAATGCCCATAAAGTCGGTGGCATATTTCCAATAACCATAATTTCTAGTTCTTTGAGCTCTTCCAAAGTATAAATCAGCATTTGATAGATTTTCATAGGCTTTTTTAAGCTCATTTTTATTTGTATATTCACGTGCAACATTCTCGGCAATGTATTCCATGACAAGCGTAGGGTCTTCGTCTACTCGAAGAGCATCCTTGACATGCTTTGGATTTTTACTTTTCAACGTTGCCATCACGCCGTCGATAATTGTGGATCTGTCATCTTTGGTGGTTACATTTTCAACATCTTCCACAGTCAATGTGTGTGATGTGTCGGCAAGTGCTTGGAATGTGTTAATTGCTGATCTGATATCTCCATTTGCTTTTTTGGAGAGTAATTTAAGAGCTTCCTTATCATATTCAATGCCTTCAGCCTTTGCAATGTCCTTGAGCATTTTATTAATTGTTGGACTTCTAATTTTTGCCATCTTAATTACTTGGCATTTTGGCTTAATGGACTGTAGTCTTTTTGAGTAGAAATCATTGGCAATCAATATTAATGGGTGTTTTGAGGTTTTAATAATCTCTCCGATGGCTTTAACTCCACCGCGGTCGTTGGTTCCATGAATACCGTCAACTTCGTCCATTATTATTAGTTTATATTCGTCTCCAAATAATGACTTTGATGAGGAGGATTCTCCAATCGTGCTTTTGATAACGTCTTGTGAACGTTTATCACTTGCATTTAACTCAATATGCTCTGAAAATTCACCGGCTATTGCTTGGGCGAATGTTGTTTTTCCAATTCCTGGAGGTCCTACTAAAAGCAATGGCTGTTGGGGATTGCCCGCTTTCCAATTATCCACCCATGCCTGAATGATTTTTTTCTCTTTATTGTTACCTAATATCTCTTTTAGGGTTTTTGGCCGGTATTTGTCTGTCCATAGCATTTCAATACCTTAAATGAATTTTGTTAAAAGTGCTTCTAGCTGTATTCTTGGATTGGCTCCTTCTCTTATTCTAAAATCACAGTTGGCTATTGCTTCTATAACATCAATATAAAAATCAGGATCCATTTTGCCGTCAATAACTCGTCTAGAGACTTCCTGATAAATTTGAGAAACCATGTCTTCTCCGCTAGTGCCTTGTAAAACCATTGTTTCGTGCAATAGTTTTCTGGCGCCCATGAAGTCTCCCGTCAATGCTTTTGTAATTATATCTGAGATATCTTGTGGTTTTGATTTTGAAACTACATCATACACACTGTCTTCTGTGATATGTTCTCCTTCAGAAGCTGTTGACTGCAATATGTTGACCGCTTTACGCATATCTCCTTCAGCATAATATACAATGGTTTCAAGTCCTTTTTCATCATAATCAAAGTTTTCTTCATCGCAAATATATTTTAAACGATTAATTACATCTTCTCCTTTGATTGGTGCAAATCTGAATATTGCACATCTTGATTGGATAGGATCAATGATTTTGGAAGAATAGTTACATGATAAGATGAAGGAAGCAGTCTTTGTATACATTTCCATCTCACGTCTTAAAGCATGTTGAGCATCTTTTGTCATGTTATCCACTTCATCCAGAAATATTATTCTGAATGGGGCGCCAACAGGTTTTAATCTACAGAAATTCTTGATATCATTTCTTACAGTATCGATTCCCCTTGCATCTGAAGCGTTTAGTTCCAAGAAGTTTTGTCTCCAGTATTCTCCAAGGATTGATTTAACCAATGCTAGTGCGGTTGTAGTTTTTCCGACACCGGCAGGTCCTGTAAACATTAAATTTGGCATGCTTTCTTCGCCAACATACTTTTTAAGTCTATTTATAATATGTTCTTGGCCTACAATGTCATCTAGGCTTTGTGGTCTATACTTTTCTACCCAAGGTCCACTCATTAAATCACCATGATTTTGTAATGTTAAAATATATGTTAGTTAGTTAATAATTAATTTGTGGTAGAGCATTTTGTAAGTAATAATTTCCATTAACTTTTTAAGTAGAGATGTAAAATAGTATATCATAATTATATTGAGGTAATATAAAATGAAAGGCACTTGGAAACTTAAATTAAGAATGTGGCTTACAATGATTATAATGTTTACAATCGTTTATTTCCTTGTAATGCTCGCAGGATGGTATCTTGGAATCAGTAGATGGCAATTTTTCATGATTGCTAGCTTAATCATCGTATTTTTACAATATTGGTTTGGCCCAACCATTGTTAAGCATTCAATGAAGGTAAGGCCGTTAAGTGAAGCTGAAGCTCCGAATATTCATCAGATGGTTGAGGAACTGGCTATGGAAGCGGGAGTTCCAAAACCTGAAGTTTGCATTTCAGAGATTAATGTTCCAAATGCATTCGCTTATGGAAGATCATCCAGAAGCGGTCACATTGCAATTACAAGACCTATTTTAGGATTGCTTGATCGTGATGAACTAAGAGCTGTTTTGGGTCATGAAATGGGACATATTAAACACAACGACATGATTGTAACTGCTGCCGTTAGTGTAATACCTATGATTTGTTATTATATCGCTTTATCATTCATGTTTTCAAGGAATGATAATGGAGGGGGCATCATAATAGGCCTTTTAGGCTATGTATTCTATTTGGTAGGTCAACTCTTGGTATTGTTCATTTCAAGAACTCGCGAATACTATGCAGATGCAGCTTCCGTTGAATTTGGAAATAGGCCTGCAGCATTGGTTTCTGCTCTCTATAAATTATCTTATGGCGCAGCCAAATGCAGTAAAGAAACAATAGATGAGGTCAATACCAACAGAGCATTCTTTATAAATGATGTAAATAATGCAAGAAACGATATCAACGACTTCAGACAAATTGACTTTGATGGGGACGGATCTATTAGTGACGAAGAGTTAAAGAAATTGTCTGAATCTCAAATCAAGGTTTCAACAGCAAATAAATTCATGGAATTGCTTTCAACACATCCGGATTCCCTAAAAAGAGTTAAAAGATTATCTCAATTAGAATAAGGTGAAAAAATGAAAATGATTTTAGATGAGCGTGGTAAAAAATATATTTTAAAGGAAGGCCAAGAGTTTCAAAGCGATTTGGGCATAGTTTCAGCTGATGTATTGGATAATGCCAAAATTGGCGACGAGGTTAAAAGCCATCTTGACCACTCATTTAAAATTGTTAAACCTAATGTCAACGATTTCATTGACTTGATGGATAGAAGATGCTCAATATTAATTAAAAAAGATATAGGGACGGTTTTGGCCCACACTGGTTTAGGCGCAGGGTCACGTGTAGTTGATGCGGGCACTGGTGCCGGAGCTATTGCCTTGCACTTTGGTAATGTTGTAGGGGAAAGCGGACAGGTTTTCACCTATGAAATCCGCGAAGACTTCTCCCAGGTCGCCAAAAAGAATATTGAGACATTTGGAATAAAAAACATTGAAGTTAAAAATAAGAACATCAAAGAGGGAATTGATGAAACTAACATCGATTTGGTCTTTTTAGATCTTCCAAAGCCATATGAAATATTTGAAAGCGTTTATGAAGCATTAAATCTTGGCGGTTGGTTGGTTGTATATGCACCTTACATCGACCAGGCCGAAGTAGCCTATAGGGTTGCAAAAAAACTTAACTTCTATGACATTGAAATTTTAGAAACCCTGGAAAGGGGTCTTGAGGTCAGACAACAGGGTACGCGGCCGAAAACTAGAATGGTAGGACATAGTGGTTATCTGCTTTTCGCAAGAAAGTTATAAACTCTTCTTTTTCATTTTTATTATCCGCATATTTTTTTTAAAAAATTAGGTAAAATTAAATACTTTTATATTTAAATTTAAAATTGGTGATTGTATGGATTTAGAAAAAACTGTCTCAATAATTTTCATGATATTGGGAGTAATCTTTATTATTTCTCCAATGTTCAGTGCCCAATTGGTATCTATTATCGTCGGTTTAAGTTTATTATTCTTTGGTATAGTTTCAATTGTCAATGCATTTTCTGCATATAACATGATGACTCATATTTCAATGGTATATTTACTAGTTGGATTTTTAGCTGTAATATTCGCTATATTATTTATATTTTTCATCGACATCTTTTCATTCCTTATAGGATTTTCATTCTACATTATTGGTTTTATAATGATTGCATTTGGAGTTATAGGTCTCATTTCCGAGTCAAGGCTTTCAAAATCTTCTTCATTAATCATTTTATTAGTCGGTATAATTTCTATTTTATTGGCAATGTTTGCTATCGCAAAACCAGAATATGTAGCAATGCTTATAGGGTTATGTTTAATAATTGAAGGTATAAAACTTTATCTTGACGATTAAGTGTAAAAAAAGTAATTAAAGGAGTTTAAAGCTCCTTATTTTTAATTTTTTCTATTTATTTAAAATAAAAAATAAATCAGCTATTCGATTAAAATAGCTGGTTTGTAAGGCATTGCATTTCTAGCCTTGTTTTGTGGATCGTATGAGTCATCAGTGTGTACAATGACTTCACTTGAAACTTCATTAGAGATGTATTCAAGCGCGTCATCTATGATTTGGG
>JAILDN010000046.1 GCA_024689425.1 Methanobrevibacter sp. | reverse complement strand
CATAAATATCCGCATGTGGCATTTCTCTTTTTAAATCACTTACAACTTTTCCGATAGTTGCTGACTCATTATAACAAGGAATTAATATTGCAGTTTTCATAATTACACTAAAAATATTATTGTTAACTTAAAACATAATTTTAAATAATTTAAAAACATTATATTATTAATAATTAAAGATTTTTAGTGTAATTATGAAAACTGCAATATTAATTCCTTGTTATAATGAGTCAGCAACTATCGGAAAAGTTGTAAGTGATTTAAAAAGAGAAATGCCACATGCGGATATTTATGTTTATGATAACAATTCAACAGATGGTACAGATAAAATAGCTAGTGAAAATGGAGCTATTGTAAGATATGAATATAAACAGGGAAAAGGAAATGTAGTAAGGACAATGTTTAGAGACATTGATGCTGATTGTTATATTATGGTTGATGGGGATGATACCTATCCTGCTGAAGCAGCATTGGAATTTGAAAAACTTGTTTTAGAGAAAAATGTAGATATGGTTATTGGAGATAGATTATCCTCTACATATTTTGAAGAAAATGACCGTCCATTCCATAATATTGGTAATAAAATGGTTAGGTGGTTAATTAACGTATTCTTTTCCAGTGATTTAAATGATATTATGACAGGAATGAGAGCATTTAGTTTTGATTTTGTAAAATCATTTCCAATTGTATCTAAAGAATTTGAAATAGAAACAGAAATGAGTGTTTTTGCATTAATGAATAATTTTGCCATAGATGAAATTCCTATTGAATATCGTGATCGTATTGAAGGAAGTGAATCTAAATTAAATACTTATAGGGATGGATATAAAGTATTAAGAATGATTTATACATTAGTTCGTGATAAAAGACCTTTATTTTTCTTTTCTACAGTATCCCTAATTCTTTTAATTATTGCGGCAATTTATTTCTTCCCAATTTTATTTAAATATTTTAGTTCAGGATATGTTTTAAAAATACCTACATTGATTGTTATTTCAACAGTGGTTATTATTGCCACTTTAACATTTTTCACTGGTGTTATTTTACATGTTATTAAAAAACAAAATAATGCACAGCTAGAAAATCATTTAACTTTAATTAGATTAAATAAAAAAGATGATTAAATTCTTACAGGTTTAATATGAATTTTCAAGAGTATAAGGATATTTTTTTCAATTCCAAAAAATATTGGCTAATTTATTTATTATTAATTAGTCTAATGTGCATATCCACTATTTCTAAAAGAAACCTTCAAAATCCAACTTTTGACATAATCGTTTTTGTTATGGTTGCTATTTTAGGTATTTTGGCCATTGTTTTTTATTTTTCACATAACAATAAGGATGAATTGCATAAGTTTGCTTTTGTTTTAATTTTATGTTTTGGTGTTTTTTGTGCTTTAATTGTTCCTATTTGTGAGGTCAGTGATGAGTCAGAACATCTTACACGAGCAGAAATTACCTCCCAGGGAGTTTTAATTCCTGTTTGGAATGGCGGTGATGCAGGAATTGATAGATTATATAATCATACGGATGATGGTAAGTATAGTCATGCTTTAAATAAGGGTGTTGGTTTTAAAACTATTAAGAGCACTTTATTTTTCAGTAATGAGCGTGGAAAAACTGTTTTTGAAGTAAGTGGAGACACGGATAAAATCGATTACACGCCATTTATCGATGGGTCAGCTTTTGAGCAAAATCCATTTTTCGGATATCTTCCCCAAGCTATTGGTATTTTAATAGCCAAATTATTAGATTTGAATGTTATATGGATATTATGGCTTGGAAGAATTGGTAATTTAATTTGTTATGCGGGTTTAATTTCTTTAGCTATTCGTAAAACTCCTATCTTTAAAATGCCTTTGCTTGCTGTTTCATGTATTCCTATTGCGATTTATCAAGCAGCATCCATCAGTATTGATTCAATGATAATTGGATTAGCAATACTTGCTATAGCATATTTTATCTACATGCTTAGATCACAGGAAAATTCTCTAGAAATGAAAAATATTATAGTTTTTACCATAATCTGTTTATTATTGGGACTTTGTAAATTAACTTATCTTGCATTTATATTTTTATTATTATTAGTGCCTAGAAAGAATTTTAAATTTTCAAATGTTACTTTATGCTATTTGACTTCTATATCTGTTGTTAGTTTAGTTGGTGTGTTATGGAGCAGATATTCAACTCATGCATTAATGCATTCATGGAGATCTAAACTTAATTATGTCGATGCTCCTAATCAAATTAATTATCTGATACACCAGCCTTATTTTTTAGTAAAATTTTTAACTCAAATTTTTACAACTGATTTGGGAAGTATGTTTTATGGTGTTTTCAATTTCTTTAATGCAGCTTCGCTTTATCATTATTCAGATACCTATTATATTATCGTAGCAATGATATTGGTATTTTTAACTTTGATTCTGATTTTTTATCCTGAAAAAAGTAATTTTAGTCTAAAAACTAGAATAGGTACATTATTGGTATTGTTAATAGTTTATGTTGGAACTTGTTTTATTCAACTATTAACTTGGGCCAGTGTTGGGTTTACCAATTTAGGTATTAATACAAGATATTTCGTTCCATTATTTGCATTGATTCCAATAATATTGAATTTTAAAGATTTTAACTTAGAAAAATATAAATTTGATAATTATGCAATAGTTTTCATCATTGCTTTTATGGCAACATTAATAATGGAACGAAATATCTTGTATTAATACCTAAATTGGTAAACCCAACACTGGCCCAAGTTAATAGTTGAATAAAACA
>JAILDN010000012.1 GCA_024689425.1 Methanobrevibacter sp. | reverse complement strand
AATAAATTTTAAAGGTGATGTTTTAATATGTCAATAAAAATAGTAGAAAACGCAATTAAAAACCATGTAGAACTTGGTGAAGATTTTGTTGTCAAATTTGTTGATATTGGTGAAGGTGAAGGAAAATTAAATAATGGTGTATTGCAAGCTGAAAAATCTGATACTTATCTCAGACATTTAGAAGACAATGCAGTATTCCTTGAAAAAACAAAAAGAATCACTTCCACCAATCATAAAAGACAAGTTGATAAAATCAGATTCAACATTGAATTAGAAGCAGGAAGAATTAGTGGTACTCCACAAGTATTAAGTGACTCTCAAGAACCAACTTTCACTGACAGAAGTTTTGATGCTGAAGAACTCCGCGCATTAACTGGTGTTCACCGTACTGTAATGAAAGATAGTATTGAAGGTCAAGGATTCATGAATACTTTAACTGAAATGTTCGCCGCTGCAAATGGTAGAGCATTAGAAAGAGTACTTATCTATGGAAACAAATCCAGTAATGAAGAGGTCTCTACTGGTTATAAAGTAATTGATGGTATTCTTAAAAAAGCAACTGATGATGCAGATTTAAACAATGAAGAAATTGATTTAACTGCTGCAGATTCCAATCCAATTCAAGAGTTTTATCATTTCTTGGATGAGTTCCCAGATGTTTATAAAAATGATGGTGGATTAGCAATGTTTGCTCCATCTAAATTTGTAACTGCAGCTTACAGATACATTGCATGGAATCATGATAAATTAAATGTGAATGCTTACATTTCAACTACTGGTGAACCGGTAATTGAAGATGTTCATTTATTCAGTGTTCCTTCATTCAGTAACCCGGTTAACGGTTTCACTAAAAAACCTGTAATTTTAACTCATAAAGAGAATATTCAATGGTTAACTGACCCTCAAGGAATCATTGTTGAAAACGCTTTCAACCTACGTGCTAACGTATGGGATATTGCTTCTACAATGTATGCGGATGTACAATTTGTAGAGGAAGATGCTATTGGTTTAGCCTGGTTAAAGGAAGCATAATTCCTCCATCAACACCTTCCGTTACTCACAACATCAGTGTCAGTGTTACAGATGGAACAGATCCAATAGGAAATGTTGATGTAATATTATCTGATGGTGAAAATGAGTACACTGGAAAAACAGGTAGTGCTGGAGGATGCACATTAAGCAATGTTCCTGAAGGTACATATGAAGTTGCAGCATCAAAAACAGGCTATGTAGATTATGAAGGTACTTTAACTGTAAACGATGAAACAAGTTCATTAAGCATCATACTTGAAGAATCCAACCCTGCACCACAAACAACAACCTATGCATTTACATCATATGCTGATGCAGAAGGAGAAACTGAATGGGGTAGCGGAACAGTAGAAACTACTGGAGTAGTATCTGGTGATTATACTGAAGTTGAAGTAAAAACCAATACCAATGAATCTTTTGTTGGTCAGAAATTCTTTGTAATTAGCAACGCTCAGACTGATGGCAACACAATATATCCATTGTACAGTGATGCAGGTACAACTGCAGCAGGAATATATGTCTCAATCACAACAACATAGAATGAGTGACTAATAATGGATAGTGAATTACTTGATAAAATCAAAGCTTTCAGTGGTGCTAATAAGAATACTGAAGCAATATTTGATTTAACTCCTGAAAAATTAGATAGTTTCATTAATGACTACTATGAAAGCATGGAGTTATGGGTTAGAAAAAAATATTCAATGCCAGAACAATTACCTGATGATGTAAAACAAATTCTCATTGAATTAACATCTAACTTGATTAGGTCACATGCTATCAGACAAGATTTAGCCATTAGTGATCATGAGAACTTTGATTTTGATGAAGCAGTTAATAATATTTTCACTGAAGACATTGAAAAAAGATTGAAACCTTACTCAAGAAAATCGAAAGTTCATGTCTTCAGAATTTAAATCTTTTTTCTATAATAGGAGAGAATATTCATGCCATTTGAGTTTAACCAATGGTTAGAACTTGAACAGAAATTAAATAGGTTTCCTCATGAATTAGGTGAAGAATTATCAAGAAATGCAGTTCAGGAAACTAGATATTATCTTGAAAAGCGTATTGATTGGAATCGTGGTAACTTGATTTCTCATATTAAATCTTTTCAAACTGGGGAGTATCAATATGAGGTTCATGCTACAGGCAAGCCTGCTTTTTATGAGAAATTTGTTCATGATGGTCGTGGAAGTTTTTCTGCTAAAAATAAAAAAGCTTTACATTGGGTTGATAAGCAGGGTAATGATGTTTTTGTACCTAAACCTAAGAAAGTTAAAGCATTTGGTGGGTATCATCATTATCTTAGAGTTGAATCTCTCATACATTCCAATTTAAATACACATATTGCAACTGCATTAAAAAGAGTTGGTATCCAATGAGGCATTTAATAGAAGCTTACGATAATTTAATGAATGGATTCAGTGATGTATTAGAAGAAATGGTGGAAGATAAAAAACTAAAAAAAATATCAAAAATGGGTGTTACCAAAGGAACACCCGAAATGCCATTTCTAGACATATACATTCCAGAACCATTCACCAATATTGAAGATATGGGATTAGCTGAAGTTTGGGAAGGGGAAATAATATTCGCAACAAATGTCATGAACAACAAAGAACCCGAACAGGGTATAAGACAAGCATGTGAAATAATCTCTGAAGTAAAAGACATCATTACAAATTCCCGTAGATTAGAGGAATTTGGAATATTCTACATCAAATCAAAAGACTTTGGTTTTGTTCCTTATGCATTTGGAAAAAATAAAAATGTATACGGTGCAGGAATAACTTTTACAATAAGATTCAAACTAGCCAATCCAGACTGTAAAGAAGAATAATTATAAAAATTACATGGAGGTTTTGATATTCATGTCAGTAACTAGAATGGAAGAATTAAAATACTTAAGATTAATTCCAGAAGACGAATACGCTGTTAAAAATGAAGAAAATGAAAGTATCGATATCGATATTTCAGAAATGGACTTAAGTCCACCAGAACAATTCACAAAATATGAAAGTGTAGTATCCCGTGATTACCAACAAGGAACCGCATCATATTACGTGTTAGAAAACAGTTTTAACTGTAATGTTAACATGGACAATTTAGCATTCTTATTATATGCAGTACTAGGTAATAAAGATGGAAACATTATATATGGAACTAATTCCTCATTACTCCCATCCTATACCGTACAAGGTGGATACGGAACATACGAAAAAGAAATACTTGGTATGGTATTAGATACATTAAGTTTAGAAGTAGAATCTGAATTTATCACTGCATCAGCAGAAATCAAATCAAAAATTGATAGTAAACAACCATTAAAAGACTTAGCAGAATTTGATTTCGACCAAATACCATTATCTTTCTACCATGTAGATTCCGTGAAAATGCGTAGAGAAGACGAACAAGACTTCGTAGAAATGCGTTGTAAAACAAATAAAATCAATCTAGAAATAAAAAACAATGTAAACACTGAAGACGCAAGAGGAATGGGTAATAGATTCATGTGTAAAACCCCAAGAGCAGCAAGAAGAGAACTTGGATTAACATTAACCGTAGATGATAATGACCAAAAATATCTTGAAATGTACTGGGGTTCAGATGAAGGACCACGTAAATACCTAGCAGGAGAAGAATTTGAATTAATGTTCTACATCCGTAATGGAAACCGCAAATTCGAATTATACTTCCCAAAATGTGTAATTAGACAACCATCTGCAACAGCAAATAATGATCCATTGAAATATGAATTATCAATTGATATCATGAGCAAAACAGTACCTGCAGCAGTACCATATTATGGTGGATTAGCAGGAGCAATGTTTGCAAGAATTGCAGATAGTGATCCAAACCCAAAATATGATGTCGAATTTAATCTTGTAGATGAAGCTGGAACAAGTCTCAGTGACTCTGTAACAGTTAAATTAAAACAAAACAATAGTGTGGTATCTACAAAAACAAGTAGTACTGGAAGTGTCACTTTCAATAATATTGAAGATGGAAAATATGATATTGAAGTTACTTCATCAAGTAAAACAGTTGAATCATATAGTTTATCTAAAGTATTAGTTGATGGTGCAAGTAAAACAAGATTAATGACTGTAATCTTATCAGATGGTGAATAAATCATCTGATAATCTTAATTATTTTTTATAAAGGAGGCTGAAATTTATGGTATATTTAACAAAAGAAGACATAATCGGTGGAATCAAAAATACTCATGATGTATCCTTACCTATGTATGGTGAAGATGTAAAATTAGCAGTACGTGAAATAACTGACTTAGAATACAATCAATTCATATCAACATATCGTGACCTCGGAGCATTCGATATGATTTCATCCCTCAAAGGAAACGATAGAAAAACAAAAGAAGATAAAACACAAGTTAAAACTTCAATGAAAAAAGTTGAAGAAACAAAATTCAACGCAAAAGTAAACTTATTATATAATTCATTAGACAATTCGTCTAACCCTCAGAAATTCACAAAACAAGATATTCAAAATCTAAAATCTGGTGCTATTGATATACTTGTGGATGCAACATTAGCATTCAGTGGATTGGATAGTATAGATACTTTGGAAGCTGATATGAACGAATTTCGTGAAGAGGAATAAATCATTAGCAAGAGAAGTAGTGACATTCCAAGACTTAGGATACATGTTAGCTCCTTCTCAAGCTGATTTAACCGTAAAACAAAAACTATTTTTAATGAAAGCTGTTCCACTTGTGCGTGAAGAACAGGAAAAGGAACAGGAAAAAGGTTCTGCAAATACAGGTAATATTAAAGACCGTATTAGGCAGAAAAAACAGGAAATGAGTTGAATAAAAAATGGCAACTTCAACAGTTAAATTAATAATTCAAATAGAAAATTTAGCTAAACAACAACTCCAACTCATGCATGAACAAATGGAAAAATTAAAAGCAGTGTCTCTTGAATTAGATGCTGCTTTAAACTCCATTGATGCCAATAGGCTTAATAATGTTAATCGTGTTGCCCAACAATCAAATGAATCATTAAAACTGGCTAACAATAATGCACGATTGTTAAAAAATTCAATTAATTCTATCAATCCACAGGGATTAAGACAAGTAAATGCATCAGCTGTAAAATTACAATCAGTAATGTTAGCAATTATGAGAAATGTCTCATTATTTAATAATTTAATATATAATAAAAAACCAAATACTTTCAATCAAATTACAACCGGTGCTAAACAATTAGATACTACTTTAATTGCTGTTAAAGGAAGTGCAAATCAATTGGATAGGGCATTCGACACGATAGATGCAAGAGCAATTACAGTTGTTGATGCTAAAGCTGTCACATTAAAAGAAAAATTATTAAGCATAATCCCTTCTGCAAAAGAAGTTAGAAACTCAATACAAAGTATTGGCTCGGTCAATTTTAGTGGATTAACCAGTAAAATTGATGGTGTAAAATCAAAATTATCTAGTTTAGGAGGTTCTTCAAAATATACTACTAATGGTTTTGGTCAATTGAATGTTGGTAGTAGATTGGCTGGAGTAGGATTAGGATTTCTACGTAATGCTGCTAGTATGACAGTAGGGATGATTGGATATGATTTATTCAATAGTATCATGCAGTCAGGAAGAGCAGCAATCAACGCAAGCTCACAATTACAATATTTCGCTAATCGTTTAGAAATGACTCCTAAAGAAGTTTCAAACCTTAAAAGTGAATTGAGTAACTTGCAGAGTCAATTCAAAAAAGTTAATATGACTGCTGTAGGGGCAGCTGCAGAAGAAATGGCAGTAAAACTAAATTTAGGTAAAAATAGTGTTAAAGAGCTTACAGAAGTAACTGCTGTAATGTCTTCAGCATTTGTTAAGGAAGGACGTACTCAAGAAGATGCAATATTAGCCGTATCCGATGCAATGGACGGACAATTCCGTAGACTCCAAGAATTAGGTATTTCTGAAGAAATGCTTATGAAAAATGGATGGGATGGAGACATTAATAATAAAACATCTCTTCTAAAAGCAATGAATAAGACGCTTGCTGAAATGGGTTTTACTAAGACGGCTAAAGATATTACTAATTTAGATGATGCTTATCAAGCTTTAACTGTAGCTGGGGGTAGGCTGATGGAGAAAATACTTGTCCCTATCACCCCATTATTAATGCAAATGGCTGATGGTGCAATGGCTGCTTGTGATATAATCATGGGGGCTATTGATGGGTTAACGAGTGCTTGGAATGGTTTACCCGATTGGGCTAAAGATGCAGTTGGTGTTGGTTTATTCACTTTAGCTTTAACTGCTTTATCAATATTTATTACTGCAAGTTTGATTCCAACTATCACTGGTGGATTAATATCCGCAATGACTAGTCTAGGAACAATCATTGGAATAACTATACTCCCTACTGCAACATTATCTGGTGCATTTGGTGTTCTTGCTGGTGCAATTTGGTCCGCATTATCTCCGTTATTGCCTTTCATTGCGGCTGCTGCGATTGCGGCGGTTGTTATTTATGAGATTGGTAAAGCTTTTAATTGGTGGCATGATGTTGGTTCTATGTTAGAAGCAATATGGGCTGGATTGCAAAGACTTTGGAGTGCATTTATTAATCATCCTGATGTTCAAGCGATAATCAAAGCATTATCTGATGGTTGGAATTGGTTAAGTAATGCTATTGGTGCTGCTTGGAATGCATTACTGAAATTCTTAGGTGTTTCAACTGGTGGTAAATTTGATGTAGTGCATGCTATAATCGTAGCTCTGGGTCAAGCATGGCAATTGGTGACTTTCCCTATCAGAACAGTAATTTCAATTATCCAATTCTTAATAGGTGCATTTCAGAATACACAAAAAGCAGTTGGGGATGTTATTAATGTATTGAAACCATTTGGAGATATTTTATTATTTGTTTTAGGTCCAATAGGTTGGGTAATACTTGCATTCCAAAAATTACAAGGTTTCCTTGGTGGAAATGGTGGATTATCTGGTGCTTTACAAAAAGTGCAACAAGTATTCACTACGGTATGGAGTGCGATATATGGTTTCATATCTGGTATTGTCGGACCAATAATCAGCATGTTCCAAACTTTATACTCTACTCTTGTTCAACTCTGGAATGGTCAAATTAGTTTAGGTGATGCTCTAGGTAAAATTTGGCAAACTATCAGTTCAACAATAACTCAAGTGATAACACATATTGTAGAGAGCATTATTAATTTCGCAACTACTATTGGTCAATGGGCTATCAAAGCAGGTCAAGCATTTTTAACTGGGTTAATATCCTTTTTCACTAAATTGCCGGGAATGATTTGGAATATATTAACTGGAGTTATTACTTCAATTGCTTCACTTTTCGGTACAGGTGTTAGTGATCAAGTTGGTGGTGCATTAAAACAGTTAGGTGAAGTGTTCAGTACTGTATGGCAAACTATTTCAGCAGTAGTTGGTGGAGTTATTGGACCATTAATTGATATGGTTGTTGGTTTAATTGATGTTTTCCAACAATTATGGGATGGTCAAATAGGTTTAGGCGAAGCTATTGGTATGATTTGGGAAACCATTATCAGCAATATCAGCGAAATCTTAAATAATCTCGATGAAACTATTGCAAATTTTGCTTTAACCTTTGGTGAATGGGCTATGCAAGCAGGTTCATGGTTCTTAACTAATATCATGTCTTTCTTATCCCAAGTACCTGGTTTTATTTTGAGTATATTGACAAATGCTTATAATTACATTGTTAATTCCATGAGTCAGTGGATTGGTGCTGCTGTGAATGGAGCAAGTACACTTGTTAATCAAGTTGTTTCTTTCTTCAGTCAATTACCAGGTATGATTTGGAATTGGCTTGTTCAAGTTGGTACTAGGATTATTGCTGCAGGCACTCAATGGGTTAATAATGCTCGTGCAAAAGCAAGTGCAATTGTTAGTGGAGTAATTTCATATGTCAGCCAATTACCTGGAAAAGTTTATCAAGAGTTTATAAATATTGGGAATAGGATGCTTCAAGCAGGTAGTCAACTTGTTGAAAGAGCTAAGAAAATTGGTCAAGACATCGTTAAAGGATTATTGAATGCTATGGGTATTCACAGTCCAGGTATAATTCAGACTAAAGTTGTAGCCGAATTTGTTAATATGTTGGCTAATGTGAAAAATAAAGCCAAAGATGGTTATAACTATGCTAAAGAAGTAGGTAGAAATATTGTTAATGGTTTTGATGCATCTGATGTTCAAGATTCATTAAATGTTGATATTGCTCCTAATGTTGGAATGGGTGAAGTTGATACTGGCGTTAATGTTTCTCAGGATAATGGTGAATCTGGTACTGGTGAAACTGGCGATTCTTACGGAACATTAACTGATACTGTTAGTGTGGCAACTGAAAGTATTAATCTCAACAATGAGTTAATTGGTGATAGTTTCAACACACTCACAGAAAATATATCATTAAATACAGGTATTATTCAATCTAGGGTCTCTGGTATTGTTACTAGTTTTAATAGTACTCAATTAGGTGTTTCTACATCATTATCTACAATGACTAATAAGAATACTTCGGCTTGGAATAATATTAAATCAACTACTCAAAGTAATTTGAATGCTATTAGAACTTCTACTTCAAATGTAACTACTAATATGATTCATGCTTGGGGTACAATGAAAAATAACATTGTAGCTTCTGCAAATGATATCAGAACACAATCATATAACAAATTCAGTAGTTTACATAGAAGTATTTCTAGTTTCTATAATCAATTGGCTTCAGCACGCTTTAGTAGTGGTTTGCCTGCGGGACCAGGAAGTAGACTTTCTAGAATAACTCGTGGTAGAATTGGTAGAAGTTCACCAATTGGTGGAAAAATATCCTCTGGTAGATCTGGTGGTAATTATGCTGGAGGATTAGGTACTGGTAGAGGAAGATTCATTGATACTAATTCAAAAGTTAGGAGAAAACAATCTTCTGATAGTGCTAGTTACTCTAATCTTTTAGATTATAATCTTCCCGCTGATATTATGGAAGACATTGCTAGATTAAATGGTTGTGCAAATCCTAGCACATGTTTTGCAGGAATTGTTGATACTAATGTAAGTAAGATTGTTAATACTGCTTATCCATGGAAAATTGCAGACCCATGGTTCTTAGGTATCCAAATACCATCTGATTTCAAAGTTAGAGATTTCAAAGATGGTAAACAACCAACAATTAATCCTGGAAACTTTGAATCTTTATTAAGGAAAATATTAACTGCAAGAGGTTTCAACAATCCTGGAACATATGAGTTCTACTATAACTCAAAAAGAAGTAATCAACAAGTCTGGGATCAAGTACGCTGTAACTGTTTCGATGGTGCAGAAATGATACTTGAAATCGGAAGAATGCTTGGAATGAGTGGACACATGGTTCATGGTTCATGGAATGGTATTGGACATGTGGCTGCTATGATAAATGGACAAATATATGATATGACTCAATTCCAAAAACGTGGTGGAATATTCCGTGGAGGAAGTGGAGTAAGTTTCGGTTCAACTAGTGGATCTACAGGTGGAGGAGATATCTTCAGTAAAATATTCAATAAAATTGATGAAATCGCTGGTTTCATTAAAAATGGTGCTACAAACTTTGCATTTAACAACAATGTTTCAAGCGAGAACAATATTGTTACATATTCTCATGATGATGTAACTTTAACAGTGGATCATAATTTGAATATTAATGTAACTGGAGATACTGAAAATTTAGACACTAAAACATTGATTGATTCATTAAGAGAATTAATCACTGATAGTAAATTAGTTGATGCTATTGCTGAAGCTTTATTAAAACGTGAAAGAAAATTAAGAAGAATGGGAGGTATGTAAATTTGGATAAAATAACAATTAACCCTCAGAAATGTATTGTTTATGGGAATGTTATTGGTTATGAAAAGGGATATTTGGAATCTGATGAAGATTTCCAATCCCATAAATGTGAAGTGAGTATTAATCAAATGGAAAGTTTAGGTTTTGACCCTTTTGATGTCTACTCATTTAGTTTAACTCCAAACAACAATGTATTTAATGCATTTAATGATAATATTGCTTTTTGTAAACCTGCAAGCTTAGATTCATTATTTGTATGTGAACATTTCTATAATCAGAATAAATCAGATGTGATATTTAATATTCATCATTTCACAAATGGGTATAAATTCACTGTAAAAGAAAGTTATCTCAACAGTAATAATGTTGATTTAACTTCTCCCTTTTTTCTTTTAATTTTACAGAATAACACGGGTGTTAGTATACCTAATAGTGCGAGTACTGTATTATTCAGCAGTACAATTGATGCAAGTCCTTATATTTCAAGTATCAAAGTCAGTTTTGTATTTTTAGATGCTCAAGGTAATTTATTAACTGGTGTTACTAATCCTACTACAGGTATTGAAGTAGGTAATGAAGCCACAGGGAATAATTGTAGAATATCCGCATCATCAAGCATACCTGATGGTGCAAAATATGTTGGTGTTGAGTTTCTTTTTGAAAATGGTGTTGGTAAACATATTGTTGATGATGTAACTATTTATGACTATTTAAGTCTAGAATTGAATTGTTTATTATTTGACCAGCTTTATGGAGGTTTCGTTAGAAATGAGTAGAATTCTAAGATATGCCCATAATGTGGTTAATGTTCAAGGAGACACAATCCCATATCGTACTTGCTGGGATATTGAAAATATTACTAATGATAATTCTAATGTTGGACATTGGGGTGCATCAAACCCTGGTGGTAGATATGCAAATGCAATTGCAGGTAGAAATGGATCAAGAAAACATCCTTCAACAATACGATGTAATGATTTTAGATTTGACCGTGAAGGAAATAATATCCTCATTCCGGATTATGCTCATGTTACTGGAATAATAGTTCAATATAATTATCGTAAAAAATCTTATTCATCAACGGCTCATGGTAGTTTTGGAAATCCAGTTATTTCAATTCCTAATCTTGGTTTAAGTGGCACGGGTAATGCTCCGCCTAGAAATGATTTCACTGAGTATAATGTGTATTTCGGGAATCTTGATTTAAAAGGTAGTGATGTTAATAGAAGTGATTTCACAGTTTTATTTGATTTACCCGAAAACACTTCAACGAATCCATGTTATATTGAAATGAAATATTTAAGGGTTTACATTGATTTTGATTTACCAAATTATATACCTTCAATTAGTCTTGATAAATCTGAGTTAAAATATGGTGAAAACTTAAAGATTTCTTGTAAATTAAATGAAACTAATGGAGTGATGGCTAGTGAACAATGTTCCGCATTATTAACTATTCCTGAAGGGTTTAATATAGTGTCTGCTCCAAGTAATTTTAATACAACAACTAAAATATGGAGTCCACTTACAAAGAATTTCACTGCAAATATGGAGTTGGAAGTAACTTTATCTGATAGGAATGTTTATGGTGATTTCATTTTTAAAATCACTGAACAAATGACTTGGAATAGTCAAGAAGCAAGGTTAAATGAAAACTCTCAAGAAGGAGGATTATTTGTATTAAAACCTCAAGTTGAAATGGCTTCTTTTTATCTTGAAAATCATGAAGTCACTGTTAGTGAAGGAAATAATAAACATTATGCGAGTTTGGAAATTCAGATTAAAAATCCTGCTCATGATACTGTTAAATTGGAAATGGATTTTGGAGGTTTAACTGTTGAAGGAAACCCGACGGGTCTTGATAAAAATACTGGAATAATCACTATCAATAATTGGGATGCTAATGATTTGTATGATGTCCAAATATTATTATATTCAACAGAAGTTGGAGATTATACTATTTCTATGATTAGTGATAGTTTTAGGGGTGCTTATGCAGATACAGTTAAAGTTCATCTTCCAGATAATCTTGAACCTTATTATACTATGTTTGCTTTAGATGATGAGGCTTTAGAAAATCTTGAAGAGGGTTATACTTATACATTTGGTTGTCTTTGTAAGATTACTGATACTACTACTGCTACTGTACAAGCAAGCAGTACAGTTAAGAATTTAAGAGCGAGTATTATTCATGGTAATGATGAGATTTTCACTAATCAGTTGTCTCAAGCGGGTGACTGGGAGTTATTAAAATGTGAATTTGTATATAATCCAACAAAGCAAATTTATTGTAAGTTTTATGGTAATTATACAACATATGATTTTGGAAAAATATCTTTTGGAGATATCTTTTTAATCCGTAGTGATAAATATTCTGGTTATGAATATCCTACTCTTAAATTCCGTGATACTTCAAAATTAAAAGCTAATGGTCTTTATACTACTTTACTTTTAGAGCCACCGGAATTATCCACTTCAACAAAGCATTATTTCAGTATTTTTGATTATTTGGGTTTGGATAAAGCTCAAAGTATTGTAATACATGGTCTTGAGGTCAGTGGTGATGTATCAACTGAGGGTATTATTAATATAATTCTTGGATTTGGACATGAACATATAGATGAATTAGATTATCATTTGGATAGTTTAAATCTTGATGAGAATTCTACAAATTTCAAACTAGGAGGTAAGTTTAGAAGTTTTGGAATTAGTTTTAAGGATGTTTTAAATCTCTTAAATGATATTAAATTTTATTTACAGATTGATGATGTGATGGATAATGTCACGCCAATAGAAGTATCTATGAGAAATATTTGTTTGACAGTGTATTATTCATTAAATGCTAGTCCATGTGATTTTAAAATCAATGGTGTTTCATCTAACCATTATTGTATTGAATTAAATGCAGAATCTGAAATTCCTAGGGGTGTTAAGTACGATGTTAATAAATATGAAATTGAAGGTTCTGATGGTGAATTTGTTAATAAAGTTAATATTCGTCATAAAAAATTAAAATTAAAATTTAGTGCATATGG
>JAILDN010000075.1 GCA_024689425.1 Methanobrevibacter sp. | reverse complement strand
TCTAGGGGTATGATTCCTCTTTGACGTGGAGGAGATCACGAGTTCGAATCTCGTTCGGTCCATATGCCATGGTAGTTCAGATGGGAGAACGCTAGACTGAAGATCTAGATGTCGCTGGTTCAAGTCCGGCCCATGGCATCCCAATATCTTTTTTTTTAAAATTTTCAATTAAAATAAGTATTTTTTTTTGTTGTTTTTATGGTGATGGATTAAGATTACTATAATGTAATAGGTTTTGGTTTTACTTGAGTGTTTTCTCTTAAATCCTTATATTTGGAAACGATTTCATATCCGTTATTTGATGCAATTAAATCTGCACCTGCGGTTAATACTTGGTGAGCCATTTTCCAAATGTCAATTCCATCATATACTTCAATTTTAGTTTTTGGAGCATATTTCTGGAATATGTTAATATCATTTACAATTTCATAAATGTGATTTGGTGTTAAAAATCCGGTAGAAGTTTTTATATAGTCTACTCCAGCCTTTTCAAGTCCCATAACTATATTCGCTTTTTGATCATCTTCATGTATTTTACTTTCAATAATCATTTTTAGGGTTTTATCTCCAACAGCATCTTTTAATTGCTTTGCATCATCTTCAATTAAATCATATTTTTCATTAACAACATAATTTAAATTTATCACAGCATTAACTTCATCTACTCCTTTGTCAATTAATGTTGTTGCCTCAGCAATTTTTGATTCGATATTCTCACACCCTAATGGAAATCCTATAACACTTCCCACTTTAATATTACTGTCGGCCAATACTTCTTTAGCTAATGGAACATAGGTAGGATTGATTGTAACTGAGTTAAATTCTAATTCAAGTGCTTTATTTAAGAATTCTTTCATTTCAGCTTCACTAATCATGTTATTTAAATTTGTATAGTTAATAAGGCTAGCTAAATCTTTTGAATTTTTTATTTTATACATATTACCACTCATCTTTTAATTGTTAGTTAATTTACGAATAAACATATTTATATATTTTGTCTTGTTTTCTAGATTAATTTCTTTGCCATATAAGGTCCTTTTCTTTCATAACCAAATTTGCGGTAATAATTTCTAGTTCCAATACCACTTATTATGGCTATTTCATCTTTACCATTGTCAATAGCTAAATTTTCAGCTTCTTTAAGGAGTTTTTCTCCAAAACCGGTGTGTTGGCCAATGGATGGATTTTTATCACCGATTTGAATCATATTTCCATAAACATGAAGTTCGCGTATAAGTGCCGTATTATCAGTTATTTCTGGCCTGTATGCATTTTCTGAAGGTATTCTAAAGCGTAAAAATCCAGCAATACTTTCTTCATTCTTATCTTCAATTGAAATAAAGGTTTCTTCTCCGCCGCAAGCAATATAAGATTCTTTAAATAATTTAAAATCATCTAATGTATAATTTTGACTTGTTTTTTTATGGCCGATTTCGCGGCATCTTATACATTGGCAATTAATGTGATTTTCATCTAATTTATTGTAGACAATTTCTCCGAGATTGGATTTTTGAACACCTGCCTCGATTAATGTGGATGGAATATCTCTTTGGATTCGCATTGTTCTTACCCATTTCGGAAGGATTTTTTTAACTTCAACAATTAAATCAGCAGCTTCCTCATCGGTATATGGACTATATGTGCCTTCTTTCCATATGTCGTATAATTCACTGCCTTCAGTTACAAGGCAGGGGTAAATTTTAAGCATATCTGGTTTGAAATTATCATCAGTAAATAATTGTTTAAACATTTTCAAATCTTCTTTTTGACGAACAAACAATCCTGGCATCATGTGCATGGCCACTTTAATTGCAGAATCCCTTAGGAGTTGATTTGATTCAATTACGTCAGCTATGGTATGGCCTCTTTTTACTTTCTTATATAATTCGTCAGATAAGGTTTGAACACCTAATTCAACTCTTGTAACTCCAAAATTAAGCATTCTATTAATATGTTCTTTTTTACAATAATCTGGGCGTGTTTCAAAGGTCATTCCAACGCATCTAACTTTTGAATTTTCGTTTGCAAATTGCGCATCCTCAATCAACACATAATCACTCGGAGGATATGTTTTAAGAATTCCCTTTTCAAATTCCCTAATTTTCTCTTTATTTATTTCAAATTCCATATTATTTTCTAATACTAATCCAAAATCAGTCATGGCTTTTAGACATTGGGATACAAACCATTCCTGATAACATAAATCTCTTGAAGGGAATGTTCCACCCATTATTATTAATTCAACTTTGTCAACAGGATGGCCTATTTTTTTAAGTTGGGATAGTCTATTAAAGCATTGGACATAAGGATGATATTCAAACATTCTTCCCCGTAAAGCAGCGGGTTCTTCACCAGTATAACTTGGAGGTGCAATATCACTTTCCGGACAATATAAGCATCTTCCATGAGGGCATTTATGAGGATGACACATTACAGCAACAATTGCCACACCAGATCGTGTTCTAGTTGGTTTTTTCTTTAAAGTATCTGAAACAAGCTCTTTTTCTTCATCAGTTGCACATTCAAGAATGTCTGCATTACTCATAAATCTTGATAATTTTAATTCCCTGCAAAGTTGTCTTTTTCTAACTTCTAAGTCACGTCGAGTAGTTATTTTGCCATTTATAATATCATCAATAATAATTCGACATGCATTTTCCATTTATGTTCACCTATTAAATTTATATGATAGTTAATTTTATATATTCGTTTGTTTACATTATTAAATATTTTATAATTAATTATTTTGAGGCGATATAATGCGTGCAAAAAAATTTTTTGGAATAACAGTTTTAGATAAAAATGTAAAAGAAGTAGGTAAAATTGATGATGTTGAAATTGACACCGAAACAGGTAAAGTCATTACACTCATCGTATCCTTGAAAAAAGGTATTTTATCCAACGACGAAATCGAAGTAAACTTTGAAGATATCGCAACTATTGGTGACTACATTCTTTTAAGCACTGAAATTGATAAAGAAGAAAAAGCTGAAGACGTCAAAGTTGAAGTTGAAGTTGAAGACGAATAAATCTTGAGGTAATATCATGGCAGTTGATGCTCGTGATAAAGAAATATCCGTTGATGATCATGTTCGTTATGTGGATACCGGTACTGTAGGTAAAGTAATTGGTATTAAGACTGAAGATGAAATCGATTGGGTAAAAATTGATAAAACTAATTTGTGGTATAAATCTGCGTTAGTTGAATTATTAGATGAAAAAGATATTAACGTTGAATTCACACCAAAAGATGGGAACGATGAGGATGTTGATATCGAAGCTATTAAAGAAAAAGCTTCAAAACTAGAAAACATGGAAATGGATTCTAGTGTTGCAGAAGGCGGGGGATAACTCTCCCCTAATAACTATCTGCAAATTCTTTTATTTTTTTAGATAATTTTTCACCGATACCATCCAGTTTCTGTAATTCTTTTTCAGATACATTTTTTAAATCAGTTCCAAAGATTTCTGTAATATTTCTAGCTCTTTTTCTTCCTAAACGTTTGACACCTACAACAAGTGGGATAATGTCTTCTTTAACACCATAATATAATCTTGCTGATAGATAATCATAGTCTTTAAGCATAGAATAATCACCTAAAACTTCAGAAGTGTTTTTAGCGAATCTTACAAGCCGGGATGCCTCGTATGCGGATCTTCTTGTTGAAGCGGAATAAACACCATATCTATTTTCTATTTCAAATTCACTTCGTTCATTAATCCATTCAATCAAAGACACTGTTGTGGCTTCTGAATTTCCAATGTCCACTGCAAATAGGCCCATTTCAGACATTTTATCACGAACGGGATCCTTATTCTTTCTTCCTTTGAATGTGATTAATGGTAAATCAGGTGTTTCAGATAAAGCATAAATAAATTCCGGAACATTGAATTTGTCTATAGAAGTAATATACTCTTTTATTTTAACAGCAGTTTCAACAGCATAATTTGATTTGGCTATTAAATTCCCAAAGTCTGTTGTTTTTAATCCTTCAGGTGTTGCCCGTATTATTCCATTTTGGAGTAAGAACTGAAGTGCTGTTTCAAGTTCCCATTTTAAACTGTCTGATGCAAACAATGACATTGAAGGATTGTTGCTCATTTGGTATCCGTACAATGTTTTTTCAAAGAAATCCACTAATTCATCCAAATCTTTTGATAATGTGGATGCAATTTGCGCTATAATCTGTTTATAAATTGCATCTTTATTTTCAATTAATTTTGAGTTGGTTAATTCAATTTCTCCATGAATATAGTAATCTTGCAGGTTCATTGCTTCATCATCTGTTTTGGCTATAAGGTATGAATATCCAATATCATCGTATTGTGGTCTTCCGGCACGTCCTGACATTTGTTCATAATCAAAAACAGGGATTGGCTGAGGTCCGTTTGAAGTCCAGCGTGTTGTATCTCTTATTGCAACTGTTTTGGATGGTAAATTAACACCATACATTAAACTTGGAGTTGCGGATATCATTAAAATATTGCCTTTTCTGAATTCTTCTTCAATAATCTCTTTTTGTTCATTGAAAAGCCCTGCATGGTGAAAGGCAACACCGTTTTCGGCTGATTCGGCTAATTTAAGGCAGGTGGTTGTCGGAAGGGAACCTTTATTTTTGGGGACTTCAAGCAATTTTTCGCTAACTTCCTTAAATTTCATTTTTTGTTCTTTACTGATTTTATTTCTAATTTTTTTTGCAACAAAAGTAGCTAAACTTTCAGTAAAACGTCTTGTTGAAACAAAAGATAATGCCTGTGAATTGTCTTTAATGGCTTTTTCAACGATTTTAACAATTACATCATTTTTATTTTTGGTATTAAACATTTCTGCATCTAAAACTTCTTTATTCAATGGAACTGGCCTGTAATCATGTTCTACACATTTTCCTTCAAGCCATCCTTCAATTTCTTCTATATTTCTTAAAGTAGCAGATAATGCGATTATTCTCATTGATGGATTAATGATTTTAGCTCTTGTGATGGCTGCTTCTAATGTTGGTCCTCTTGAATACTCTCCAATCATATGGAATTCATCAATGATTAACGTATCGACATCACGAAGGGCATCCCATGAAAATCTTGTAAGGGCATCAAATGATTCAAAAACCATAACTGATAAATCGGAGCTTGATGGGTGTTTTCCAACACTAATGCCGTGCTCTTCAAATGCTTTAAACTCTTTAACCTTTTCATTTTGGATGGATAAAAGGGGGGCGGCATATATTGCTTTTCCATTATTTAATATGGTTTTAAGTACAGGCAATACTCCCAAAACGGTTTTTCCACTGGCAGTTGGAATGCAAATGATATAATTGGACTTATCCTCAAGGTATCCTGATTCAATAACTGCCTTTTGAGCAGGATTGAATTCTTTGATGTAAGGATATGCAGTGTTTATTATTTTTTTAATATCATCAGGTAAATTTTCCATTTTAATCAATTTAATATTGTTTTTTATATATTTTAATTGTTTGGAGAGCATTTGATAAGTAATAGAAAATCATTTATTTGAATCCTTTGATATAATTTTAATAAAATACCTATTATTACTCTTTTTAATGAATATGAACTGATTCAGAGTTTCACATCTCTAATGTATCGTGCGGGAACTCCTCCGACAACTGTGTTTTTTGCAACGTCTTTTGTAACCACTGCTCCTGCAGCAATAATCGCCCCGTCACCAATAGTAACGCCAGGAATTACTGTAACGCTGGAACCAATCCACACATCATTGCCGATGATGATTGGGGATGGAATTAGATTGCCTCTATTTTGAGGATTTTCATTATGATTTAAAGTAGCCAGGATAACATTATGGCCAATGAGAACATTATCTCCAATGTAAATTCCTCCCTGATCCTGAAATCTGCATCCGGAATTGATGAAAACATTTTTTCCAATGTGAATATTTTTTCCAAAATCAGTTGTGAACGGTGGAAAAACTCTGAAATCTTCACTAACTTCCTTATCTATTAGTTTGGAAAACAGTTGTCTAATTTCATCAAGATTATGATATTCATAATTTATTTCACAGGTGATTTTTTGCGCCTCCTGGGAATAATAGTTACATGCTTCAGTAGCCTCTTCATCCATTTCCAGTTCTGACCCTTCATTAAAAATCTTTAAAAGCTCCTCTAATCTCAACATAAATAAATGTATATTTAAATCAGTATATTAATTGTTGTGGGATTAGCCAATTAGATACGGATAAACCACATGATTGAACTTGAGGTATTTATAAATTTATAAAAAATTTAATAAAAAAATAGTTTAAAGTAACAATTATATAATATAATCAATAAAATAATTTTAAAAATCGAATTATAAGGTGTTTTGATAAAATGGCAATTAAAATCGAAGTATTCAAAACTGACTCATGTCCGCACTGTCCTGCTGCAGTAAGTGCTGCTGAAAGTGCCAAAGCTAAATTAGGCGATCAAATTGATGTTGAAATTGTCAATGCTAATGATCCTAAAAACATTGATAGAGCAAGACAATACCAAATAATGGCAGTGCCTACTGTTGTTATTGATGGTAATGTTGAATTTATTGGCGCACCTACAGATAGTGAATTAATTCAAAAATTAGAATCTTTATTATAGATTCTCTCTTTTTTTATTTTATATAGTTGTAAAAATGTCTAATGAAAATTATACTGGTGTTACCACAGGTACCATTGCTACCGCTTGTTCACTAGCTGCTATTGATGCTATTTTAGATTCACAGGATATTGTTTGTGTTAGAGTAAAAACCCCTAAAAAAGAGTTGGATATTCTTATTGATGATTGCCGTAAATTATCTTCTAACTCTGCAATTGCCGTAGCCCATAAAAATCCATATAATGACCCGGATGTTACGGTTAATTTAGATATTATTGCAAATGTGGAGTTAATTGATTTTAGTGAGAAAAAAGTTATTATTACTGGTGGCGAGGGTGTTGGCATAATAACTAAACCGGGTTTACAGATTCCTGTTGGAGATTATGCCATTAATCCGGTTCCGCGCAAAATGATTGTTAAAAACTTAGAGGATAAAGTTCCTGAAGGCAAAAGTGCAAAAGTCACAATTTCTATTCCAAAAGGCAGGGAAATTGCTCGTAAAACCATGAATCCTAAATTGGGAATTGTTGATGGAATCTCTGTTTTAGGAACAACCGGAATTGCAAGGTCCATGTCTAGTGAAGCTTATAAAAATTCCATAGTCAAGCAAATTGATGTGGCTATAGCATCTAATATTGATGATTTGGTCTTTGTTCCAGGTAATATTGGCGAAAAATTAGCTTTAAAAAGATTAAATGTTAATAAAGAACAAATTATTCAGACAGGTAATTATGTCGGGTTCATGTTTGAAGAAGCTAAAAAAAGAGGGATTGATAAATTTACTTTCTTTGGCCATATTGGAAAATTAATTAAAGTAGCTGGAGGAATATTCAATACAAAACACGCTGTAGCTGACGGCAGGCGTGAAATAATGATTACTCATGCAGCTATTTGTGGTGCCGAAAAAGAAATTTTAGAGCAACTATATGATTCGGCCACTACTGATGACATGTTAGATATTTTAAATGAAATAAATCTTCAAAATGATGTTGCAAATAGTATTGCGACGGCCATCAAACAACGTTGTAATCAGAGATTTGAATTAGAATTAGATGTAATTTTAGTTGATATGGAAGGGAATTATTTAAATAATAATATGGAAGGATTTTTATGAAAATTGCAATGTTAGGCCAATTTCCACCGCATTTTGGTGGAGTGGGTGTCCATATTCATACATTATCAAAGGAACTTGTTAAGCAAGGTCATGAAGTTTATGTAATTACTTATCCCCATTCAGATTTAAAAGATATTGATGGAATTCATGTCATCGGCACATCAGGTGTTAATATCCCCGGAATTAGGGGGTTAATGTTTAAAATAAATGCAAAAAAGGCCTTGGAAAAATTATTAAAAGAAGTTGACATTGATATTATCCATGGCCATTATTTGTTCCCTGCAGGTGCTGCTGCGGTTGAAGTAGGTTCTAAACATAAAATAAAAACTTATGTGACTGCCCACGGTTCAGATATGTTTGAAATGTATAAAAAACAATATTTCATGAGGCCATTTATTAAAAAAGTATTAAAGAAGGCAGATGTAGTTTTTGCGGTTAGCAATGCTTTAAAGCAAGAAATTTTAGCAACAGGTGTTGAAGATATAGAATCTAAAACCAGATTATATTGGAATTCTGTGGATATTAAAAAATTTTCCAGTGACAATAAAAATCTGTTGGAAAGTCATTCTAAACCAATTGTTTTATTTGTAGGAAATATTATTAAACGTAAAAATGTTAATTTGATTATTGAAGCTAAAAAACAGTCAAATGAGGATTATGAATTAGTGATTGTCGGTGATGGGCCTCTCAAAAAAGATTTGGAAGAAAAAGTTAAAAACGAAAACATTCCTGATGTTACTTTTTTAGGTTCACGCACTGATGTGGAAAATATTATTCCAGGATGTGAAGTTTTGGTTTTACCATCATTTTCTGAAAGTTTTGGACTGGTTTTGATTGAAGCTTTAGCTTGTGGAAAACCGGTTATTGGAAGTAATGTTGGGGGAATATCTGAAATAATCACTGATGATGTTGGTTTATTAATTGATCCTAATGATTCTGCAACTTTATCCGATGCTATTGATAGAATAATTGGTGATGAGGAATTTAGAAATAAATTGGCTTCAAATGCAAGAAATCGTGCTATTGAGTTTAGTAATGTTGAAATTCCATATGATGAGGTGAAATAGTGATTCAAAAGGTTAGATGTCCAGGTTCTGCCACAATAATCAATGCTATTGCCACAGGTTTCGGATCCGCTTTTGGTATTGGTTTGGATATTAAATGTCAGGCCAAAATAATTGACAGTGGGATAAAATGCTTTAATGATGTTGGAGCAAGCACGGACTTAATGGATTTATGTGTTGATAAAGTATTTGAAAGATATGATATTGATAAAGAGGATTTTGGTTTAGAAATAAAAACCGAATCAACTCTTCCGATGGCTTCTGGTCTTTCTAGTAGTAGTGCTTCATCCAATGCGATTGTTGCAATTTCATCAAAAATAGTTAGTAATGAATTTAATTTAAATCCTTTATCTGATTTGGAAATAATTAATTTAGCAATCGATGCATCAATTGAAGCTGGAGTTACCATAACTGGGTCATTTGATGATGCTACTGCATCTTATTTTGGCGGTGTTGTTGTAACTGATAATAAAAATAGGCAGTTCATTATTAAAGAAAAGATGGATGATTATAAAATATTAGTTTACATGCCTAATTATCATGCAAAATCAGGAGATAGTGATGTTGGGCGCATGAAAGTTTTAGCGCCATTAGTAGAAACGGCTTTTGATTTTGCTAAGGATAAAGAATATTTCAAGGCTCTTAATTTAAATGGTTTAATTTATGCATCCACATTAGGTTTTGATTCTTCAATAGCTATTGATGCAATTCAGGCAGGAGCATTTGCATCCGGCCTTTCAGGGACAGGTTCGTCATTTGTTGCAGTATGTGATGAAAATTCTATTGATAATATTAAGGATGTTTGGTCTCATTTGGAAGGCAGAGTCATTGAAACAAACGTGGATAATGATGGCTGTTCAGTATTCTAATTAATTTTCAAATTCTAAAATATTAAATTAATTTAAAATTATAATTACTTTTATATACTAGGATAATTATAACTTATATTATTATCATTATTATCAGATTTTGGTGATTTTTTGAGTAAAGAAAATGATGTTGTTTCTTTTAAAAATAAAGAAGAGGCCGAAAATCTTCTAAAAATATCTAGAAATCGCATTGATGAGATTGATAATGAGTTATTTGATTTAATTTGCCAGAGAACTTTTCTTGCAAAGGACATTGCCCTTGCAAAAGAATATTTGGGCATGCCTGTTTACGATGAGAATAGGGAAGCGGCAGTCCATGCAAAAATTGAAGAGTTATCTGAAAAAAACGGTATTGATTCAGAAATTATTGATCAAATCGTTAACATGCTAACTATATTAAGTAAAAATGAGCAGAATGAAATATTGAGGAGGAATGTTGATGGGTAATATTAGAACATCATTTGTTAAACGTTTAGCAAGAGAACTTATAGAAACTCATAAAGGTGTTTTTACTACTGATTTTGAAGAAAACAAAAAATTAGTATCAGAATATTCTACTGTAAGTACTAAACATTTAAGAAATAAAATTGCTGGATATGTTACAAGGCTTGTTAAGTTAGAACAAACTCAAGAATAAGCTTTACATATTTTATTCTTTTTTTTAAACTACTATTTTTTTATTATATCTTTAACTTTTTTTTCAATTCTCTATTTAAAAAGTTTATTAATATGTTTAAATATATATATAAACTGATATTTTTGTTAATCAAAAATAATGTGGAACTTTTTTTAAAGTTTCTAAGAAATAGGTGTGTATTTTAATGGATTTAATAGTAGCAAAATTTGGCGGCACATCGGTAGGAGATGGTGCCAGAATAAAAAAAGCGGCGCAGTCCGTAGTAAATGAGTATATGAAAGGCAATCAAATTGTAGTAGTAGTTTCTGCAGTTAACAAGACTACTGACGATTTAATCGGATTATCCAACGATGCAATTGGATCAGGATTAACTGATAAGCAGAAGGCAGAAATTATGGCTATGGGCGAATTAACTAGTTCTAGATTATTCTCAGCAACTATTGAATCATTAGGCGTAAAATCTGAATTTATAGATCCGTATAATAAATTATGGCCTATTGTAACTGATTCTAATGCTTTAGAAGCTAAAATTGACTTTTCAAGTACAAATAAAAATTTTGAAGGAATCAAAGAACTCTTAAATCAAGGAATTATTCCTGTTATTTGTGGATTTTTAGGAAAAGGTCCTAGTGGAGAAATCACAACTCTTGGAAGAGGAGGTAGTGATATATCTGCATTTTTAATTGGTCATTGTTTAGATGCTAGTGAAGTAATTATTGTTACAGATGTAGAGGGCGTAATGTCAACAGATCCAAATAAAATTGAAGATGCTGAATTATTACCTGAAATTACAGTAGAAGAATTAAGGGATTTGGCTACACATGGTGCTCAAGTTTTACATCCGCACGCATTAAAATATAAAGATCCATTAATAGCAGCAAAAATTATTAACTTTGAGTATGGTGATTTAACAGTTAACGGAACCCGTATTGTAGGGCCTTATGAATCTGATTTGTTGAAATCAGTTTCATTATACAAGAATCCTATTTCTATTATAGCACTAGTTGGAGATGGAATGCTAAAAAAATCTGGACTTTTAGCTAAAGTAACTTCATGCCTGGCAGAAAATAATATTAATATATTTGGCATTTCAGCAGGTCAGAATTCTATGACAGTTTTTGTAGAAAAACAAGATTCTGACAAGTCATATCATTTATTACATAACTTAGTAATTGAAGATGATATATTCAGTTCCTTATCACTAGGTGAGGATACAGGTATGATAACAATTGTAAGCCCGGACTTCGCTGATGAAACGCCTGGCATTATTTCTAGCATTACAGAACCGCTTAGAAAAAATCATATTAATATAGTTGAGATATCTTCATCTCAAACTGCAATTGTTGTTTATGTAGATTTAAAAGATGCTGAAAAAGCAGTTAAAATGATTAATGAGGTTTTAGAATGAATTTTGAGGGAACTTATGTCGCAATGGTAACTCCATTAGATGAGAATTTGCAAATTGATGAGGAAGGTTTTAGATCAAATATTAATTATTTAATTGATAAAGGGGTCTCTGGTTTAGTTGGTGCGGGTACTACTGGTGAATCAGCTACAATTTCTCATGATGAACACAGAAAAATAATAGAAATTTTGGTTGATGAAGTTGATGGTAGAGTTCAAACTATTGCAGGTACGGGTAGCAACGCTACAACCGAAGCTTTGGATTTAACACAATTTGCTCAAGATGCTGGTGCTGATGCAGCTTTAATTATTACTCCATATTATAATAAACCACAACAACATGCTTTAGTTCAACATTATCAGGTAATTTCTGATGGAACTGATATTCCAATTATTGCATATAATGTGCCTTCCCGTACTGGAATAAATATGGATGTTGACACTGTTGTTGAAATAGCAAAAATTGATAATGTGGATGCAATTAAAGAAGCTAGTGGAAGTGTTGATAAAGTATCAGATATATATAATGCCCTTTCAAATGAAGGGCTTGAAGATGACTTTAATATATTGTCAGGTGAAGATTCTTTAACTTTCCCTATTATGGCTGTTGGAGGTACTGGTGTAATAAGTGCTTCTGCAAACATTGATGCTAGAAGAATGGTTTTAATGGTTGATAGTATTTTAAATGATGATTATGACCGCGCTATGGAACTCCACTATGAAATGTTAGAATTGATTAGAGCATGTTTTGTTGAAAGTAATCCTGTTCCTGTTAAAACTGCAATGGGATTAATGGGCCTTCCTTCCGGTCCGCTTAGACAACCATTAGCTCCGATGAAAGAAGAAAATTTAGAAGTTCTTAAAAAAGCTTTAAAAAATTCAGAATTAATTTAAGGTGTTTAAATGATTAAAGTAGCAGTAACTGGGGCTGCTGGAAGAATGGGCTCTGGTATTATTAGAAAAATTACTGAACAAGATGATATGGAAGTAGTGGCAGCTATTGAAATACCTAATACTCCTTTAGCAGGCAGAGATGCTGGTGTTCAAGCAGGTATTGAAGAGTTAGGTGTTGAAATCGTAGGTGCTGAAAAGTTGGAAGAAACTTTAAAAGCATCCAATCCTGATGTATTGGTTGATTTTACTATTGCTCCTGCAGCTGTTGAAACTATTAAAATAGCTACATCATGTGGAGTAAATATTGTTGTGGGTACTACGGGATTCACTGAAGAACAAATGGCATCTAATATTAAAAATGTGGAAGAAAATAATGTTGGTGCTGTAATCTCATCCAATATGGCTATTGGAGTAAATGTATTCTTCAATACTTTAAAGAAATTAGCTCCATTATTATATGATTTTGATATTGAAATAATAGAAGCTCACCACAATCAGAAAAAAGATGCTCCATCAGGAACTGCAATGACTGCATTTGAAGTAATTGCGGCTGAACTTGAACGTGATCCAGAAGAAGTAGGAGTATTTGGAAGAAAAGGATTAGTTGGAAAAAGAACTCCTGAAGAAATTGGTGTTCATGCTATCCGTGGTGGAGACATTGTTGGTGACCACACTGTGTTGTTTGTCGGTGATGGTGAAAGATTAGAAGTTAAACATCAGGCTCATACCAGGGAAGTTTTCATAGCTGGTGTAATCAGGGCTATTAGATTTGTTCCTTCTGCTGAAAAAGGTGTTGTCAGCAGTATGAATGATGTTTTAGGTTTAGAATAGGTGTTTTTTATGGTAAATGTTGGTGTACTTGGTGCAACTGGGATGGTTGGTCAAAGATTTATCCAATTATTAGATAATCATCCAGATTTTGAAATTAAAGCTCTTGCAGCTTCTTCACGTTCCGCAGGTAAAAGGTATGAAGATGCTACTACCTGGTATCTTAATGAAGAAATGCCTGAGTCTGTAAAAGATATAATTGTCTGTGAAACAAGTCCTGAAGCAATGGACAATGATGTAGATATTGTATTTTCATCACTTCCTGCAGATTTTGCAGCTAAAGTAGAAAAAGACTTTGCTAAGGATTATGTTGTTGCAAGTAATGCTAGTGCTCATAGAATGAAGAAAAATATTCCATTAGTTATTCCTGAAGTCAATCCTGAGTATTTAGACATGATTGATGCCCAACAGAAGGAAAATAATTGGGATGGTTTCATTGTAACTAATCCAAACTGTTCCACTATAGCATTAACTTTGACATTAAAGCCTATTGTTGATAATTTTAATATTAATTCAATTAGAGTATCAACCATGCAAGCTGTGTCTGGTGCAGGTTATAATGGTGTTCCATCAATGGCTATTGTTGATAATCTCGTACCTTATATCGGTGGAGAAGAAGAAAAGATGGAATCCGAAACTTTGCATTTGTTGGGATCTTATGATGGAAATGAAGTAATTAATGCAAATTTCAAATTAAGTGCTTCATGCCATAGGGTACCTGTTATTGATGGTCATACAGAGGCAGTATTTATTGAGTTGGATGATGACTTCGATATTGATAATGTTAAAGAAAAAATGCAAAATTTCAAAGGATTGCCTCAAGAATTAAATTTATTCTCCGCTCCACAAAATCCAATTGTTGTCAAAGAAGAATCAGACAGGCCTCAGCCAAGAATGGATAGAAATGCCGGTAATGGTATGGCGGTTACTGTTGGAAGGTTAAGAAAAGACCAAGCTTTTGATAACAGTTTTAAATATGTTCTTGTTGGACATAATACTGTTCGTGGTGCTGCAGGTGCATCTGTATTAAATGCTGAGTTAATTAATGAGAGAATACTCTAATTTAACTCATTTATTTTTTTTATTTTTTCTATTTTTTTCTATATTTTTCAACTGGTTTCTATATCTTTTTAGTTTCTATTTTTGGTTAATTTAAGGGTTTAATTTAAATAGTATGACATCAATATTTAATATTAAGTAATAATATTGTACAGTATTACATAAATTTTAAATTTGGATATTAAACATATCTAAATTTGAATATTGAGATAAATTTTAAGTTAAGGGATAGAAATGGAAAACGGTATAGATGCTGAAAAAGAGACTTTGCAATCTTTAGTCAGATCTTGCTTGTTAGAGCTCAATAAGCTTAAATTCGAATTAACTGAGCTCGAAGTAGAAAAAGCAAATGATAACTCTGCCTCAAGAATTAGAGAACTTGAGCAAGACATTGTTGATAAGGAAAAAGAAGTTTCTGTTATCAAATTTAAAGCTGAAGAAGAGATTAATCAACTACAAGGTCAAATAGATGAAAGGGATTTATTAATTAAAAACCAAGAAGATAGGATTTATGAACTTGATTATGTTAATAATTCTTTAGATGAAATCAAAACTTATTTTGCAGAACAGTTAAGAGAATATAAAAGGAATGAATTGTCTGAAGTCAATGAAAGGTTAAATGAATCTTATAGAAGTATTGCAGAAAAAGATGCTCAAATAAATAATCTTTCAAGAACTATCGATGAATATAAGATACAAGTTATTAAATTAGAAAATGATGCTGGCGCCAAACAAGAAATAATGGAGCTTGAAAAACAAATTGAATTCAAGAACAGTGAACTTCAGCAAAAAGACAATGAAATTTCTGCTATTGACAATCAATTAGTCTTGTTAAGACAACAATCTATCCCAAAACAAGATTATGATAACTTGCAAGCCCAATTTGAGAATGAAATTGCCGCAATGGATAATGAAATTAATTTCTTAAAAGAACAGACTATCCCTAAATCTGAATATGTTGATTTACAAAATCAACTTCAAAATGAAATTATTGCAAGAGATAATGAACTTAAATATTTAAGAGAACAAACTGTCTCTCGTGAAGAATATATTAACCTTCAAAATGAGTTAATCCGTAAAAATGATAAGATTAAAAGATTAGAAGAAATCAATGCATTTTTCAATGAACTTCAAGAGGAACAAGACTCTTATGAAACTATTGAAAGTACACCTCCTTTCAGATTAGAGAAAAGAGAACGTAGATAATTTCTATCTATTTTCTTATTTTTTTTTAATTATTTCCATTTTTGTCCTGCAAATATTAATTCCACATTCTTTTTCTTACAAAAATTTACTAAATAGTAAAGTATTTATATAACCTTAAACTCATGTTATATGTAGAAAGGTTTATTCAACACTATAACTATTTTTTTCATGTTGACTATTAAACTGATCTAATTATTTAAAAATTAAAAAAGGTGATTATTAATGGCACAAGGTGGACAACCAATTTTTATCTTACCTGAAGGAACTAACAGATCCATCGGTAGAGATGCACAAAGAAACAACATTTTAGCTGGTAAAGTATTAGCTGAAACTGTAAGAACTACTTTAGGTCCTAAAGGAATGGACAAAATGTTAGTAGACGGTCTCGGAGACATTGTTGTAACTAACGATGGAGTAACTATTTTAAAAGAAATGGATATTGAACATCCTGCAGCAAAAATGCTCGTAGAAGTAGCTAAAACCCAAGAAGACGAAGTTGGAGATGGAACTACTACTGCAGTAATTATTGCTGGTGAATTATTAAAAAAATCTGAAAGTTTATTAGACTCTGACATTCACCCAACTATCATTGCAATGGGATACAGAAAAGCAGCAGAAAAAGCTCAAGAAATCTTAGACGAAATTGCAATCGATAAAGTGGATACTGAAACTTTAACTAAAGTAGCTATGACTGCTATGACTGGTAAAGGAACCGAAGCAGCACGTGAACCATTAGCAAAATTAATCGTAGAAGCAGTACAAAAAGTAGCTGATGGAAATGTTGTAGATACAGACAATATTAAAATCGAGAAAAAAGACGGTGCTGTTGTCGAAGAATCCAACTTAGTTGAAGGAGTTATCATTGACAAAGAAAAAGTACACCCAGGTATGCCATCTGAAATCAAAGATGCAAAAATCGCTCTCGTTAACTCAGCTATTGAAGTTAAAGAAACTGAAGTTGATGCTGAAATCAGAATCACTGATCCTGCTCAAATGCAAGCATTCATTGAACAAGAAGAAAACATGATTAAAGAAATGGTTCAAAAAATTGCTGATTCTGGAGCTAACGTTTTATTCGCACAAAAAGGTATTGATGACTTAGCACAACACTACTTATCTAAAGCAGGCATCATGGCTGTAAGAAGAGTTAAAAAATCAGACATTGAAAAATTATCCAGAGCTACTGGAGCTACTGTTATTACTAACTTAGATGATTTATCTGCTGATGATTTAGGTGAAGCAGGCATTGTTGAAGAAAGAAAAATCTCTGGTGAAGATATGATCTTCGTCGAAGAATGTAGTGCAGCTAAATCTGTAACCTTATTCGTAAGAGGCAGTACAAAACACATCGTTGATGAAATTGTAAGAGCTATTGAAGATGCTATTGGTGTAGTAGCAGCTACTGTTGAAGATGACCAAGTTGTCGCTGGTGGAGGTGCACCTGAAATCGCTATGGCTAAAAAACTCAAAGATTACGCAGAATCTATTTCTGGTAGAGAACAATTAGCTGTAAATGCATTTGCAGAAGCTTTAGAAATTGTACCTAAAACCTTAGCTGAAAACGCAGGTTTAGACAGCATCGACTCCTTAGTAGACTTAAGAGCTGCTCAAGAAGACTCATTCTACATGGGATTAGATGTATTCTCTGGTGAAGTAGCAGACATGAAAGAAGCTGGTGTAATTGAACCTAAACGTGTCAAAAAACAAGCTATCCAATCTGCATCTGAAGCAGCTGAAATGATTTTAAGAATTGATGATGTAATTGCATCCACTGGTGGAGCAGAAGACATGCCTATGGACCCTGGTATGGGCGGTATGCCTCCAATGATGTAAATTTATTTACATCTCTTTTTTTCTTTTTTATGTATAATAATCGTATTATTTTTAAAACGTCTTCATTAGATGAAGTATATTATTTAAAAGACTCTATTTTTATTAAATTTAATTCTAAAAGGAATGCTCTTTCTAATTCTATTCTTAATGGTGGTTTTAATAATAGTTTAAGATATGTTTTTAATCATCATTTATCCCAAGAAACAATCAATTATTTGGAAAATCATGATTTAAAGGGATATCTGATTAAATATTGTGATGATTTGAAATTTGATTCTGATTTATCCAGTGGGCTTGTTACTCTTGCATTAATGAAGAATCTTTCTATTATAACTAAAAAATATAATGATCTTGAAGTTACAGCCATTACAACTGCAGGCGTACGTGTTAATGCAGTTAGGGCAGGAGATGATTCATCATATTGGGAGGAAAATGGTGAATTTCATGCAGGAACTATCAATACAATTTTATTAATCAACTCAAAATTATCCCAAAATACTTTGGCTGAAGCTTTTATGACTGCAAGTGAAGCAAAGACCGTGGCATTAAATAATTTAAAAATACCTTCTCAGTTTTCCAATGGTTTTGCTACAGGAACTGGTACTGACGGATTAATAATCGCATCTAATTTGGATTCGTCAAATTTGTTGACTAATGCGGGTAAACATTCTAAGTTAGGTGAACTAATTGCCAAAACTATCATTGAGTCTATACATGTAGCAATTAAAAAACAAGTTTGGATTACTCCCAACTCACAATCTAATGTTTTGGTATTATTAAATAGATACAAATTAGATATCAATGAATTTTATGATAGCTTAAATCAAGATAAACATACCTTCATTTATCAGCTAAAATTTGATTCAAAAATTCATGAAAATATTGCAGTTACCACTTCAATTTTGAACTTGATTGATGATGTTGGAAACGGAATAATTTCTAGAGAAATTGCGTTTGAATTGGCAAATTCATTTTTGGACTATTGTGTTGGTGATGTCGTAAAAGAATTATTGGCATATTGGATCAATCATTTCTTATTATAATAATTCGTTCACTTTTTCCGACTGAATTCAAAATTTTTTTAAACAGTGATTTATTTCAAATAATTTAATTTGATTAATATTTTTAATCAAATATGACTAATGTATTATATTCATTATTAATTTTTTTATATTTTTAGTTGTCTGTTCATTTTCCGACGGTAATTAACTTTTAATATTATATTGAACAAATCTGCAAAATAACTAATGTTTTTTACTAAAAACTGAATGATGGTGTTTTTATGGTTGCATTTGAAAGAGTGAAATCCGGTATAGAACAACTTGATGAAACTTTAGATAATATCCGTTTAGGAGATAATGTGGTCTGGCAAGTTTCTAATCTTGATGAATTTTCTTATTTTGTTAATCCTTATGTAAAACAAGCTTTAGAAGATGGAAGAAATTTAATTTATATTAATTTTGGGCAACATGAGCCATTAATTCCAATGTGCGATGAGGATTTTGAAGAACTTGAAGCTGAAAGGAATAATCCTGATAATGAATTTGCAATGATAGAGAGAAATGGAATCAAAATCTATAAAGTAGATCCTATGGAACAGTTCGAATCTTTTACTTTAGAAGTTCACAACATTATTACAAAAGAAGGTTACGATGCATTTTATGTTTTTGATTGCCTTTCTGATTTGCAATCTGCATGGGCAACTGATTTAATGATGGGCAATTTCTTTAGAGTTACATGTCCTTATTTATTTATACTTGATACTGTAGCATTTTTCCCAGTTATTCGTGGAAAACACTCTTTTGAATCAATTGCAAAAATTAGGGAGACCACACAACTGTTTTTAGATGTTTACTCAAATAAAAATGAGGTATATATTCATCCTTTAAAAGTTTGGAATAGATATTCACAAACAATGTTTTTAGGCCATAAATATGACCCGGAAACTGGTGATGTCACAACATTAACTGACGGCATGGAAGTTTCAAAATTTTACCAAGTAATTAATTCTGCATCTGCTTATAATAACGAGCAAAATACAGATAGTTGGGAGCGCTTTTTCACTGCTACAGAGTTGCTTCGTCAAAATGGAGTCGATGTGTCAGATAGATGTGATTTAATGTGCAGCATGATGATGGCAAAGGATGAAAAAGTTAGCGAGAAAATCAAACAATACTTTGATTATGATGACTACATTAGCATCTACAATCGTTTAGTTGGAAGTGGAATGATTGGTGGAAAAGCCTGTGGTATGCTCTTGGCCCGTAAAATAATTGAAAAAGACCGTCCAGATATACATAATTACTTTGAACCTGACGATTCCTTTTATATTGGATCTGATTTATTTTACACATATATTGTATCAAATGACTTATGGAATATCCGTGTAAAACAAAGAACTGATGAAGGATATTATGAAGCAGGTAAAGAGTTAGAAGAAGGTTTAAAGAATGGAGTATTTCCAGACGATATTAAAAATGAATTCAGAAGGGTTTTAGATTATTTTGGTCAAAGTCCGATTATTGTTCGTTCTAGTAGTCTTTTGGAAGATGGTTTTGGTAATGCTTTTGCCGGAAAATACGAGTCAGTTTTTTGTGTTAATCAGGGATCACTGGAAGATAGGCTCGAAGCCTTTGAAGAAGCGGTTAAAACAGTCTATTCAAGTATGATGAATATTTCCGCTTTGGAATATAGGCTGTTAAATGGTTTAGATAAAAATGATGAACAAATGGCGTTGCTTGTTCAAAGAGTTTCAGGATCATATTGCGGAGACTATTTCTTCCCAACAATGGCTGGTGTTGGATTTTCATACAGTTCTTATTTGCCTTCACCGGACATGAAACATGATGCAGGAATGTTAAGACTTGTAATGGGCCTTGGAACAAAAGCCGTTGACAGGACTGAAAATGATTATCCGAGAATTATTAATTTGGATAGACCAAAAGCAAATACCTTGCAAAATGTTAAAGATAGACATAGATATTCACAACATTCATTAGATGTTTTAGACCTTAAAAATATTTCAATTCATGATATCCCCGTTGATGAAGGTTTGGAGGTACTTCCGAAATACGCAAAGCGTTTTGTAATAGAGCATGACCGTGAAGCTGAAAGAAGATTGCGTGAAAGGGGCCAAAGAAGGGAAGTCGTTTTTGTAAATTGTAACGGTATTGTTAATAATGATGAGTTCACTTTAATGATGAAAGATTTGCTTAAAACGTTGGAAAAAGCTTATGAGTATCCTGTAGATGTAGAATATACAATTAATGTGGGTCCGGATAAATCTTTTGTAATTAATTTACTTCAATGCAGACCACTTCAAATTTCAACAACAAATGAAGTCATTGAAATTCCAAAAGATAAGGGAGAAACTTATTTCCTTATTAAAAATTCTTCAATGGGTCGTTCAAGAAGCGAAAATATAGAAACTTTAGTTTATGTTAACCCTCATAAGTATTATGAATATCCGTATAATAAAAAAAGTTCAGTAGCTAGAATAATCGGAGAAATAAATGCTTATTGTAAGGCGAACAACAAAAAATCAATGTTAATTGTCCCTGGAAGAATAGGTACATCATCACCTGAGTTGGGAATTCCTGTTGTTTTTGCAGATATCAGTCAATTTTCAGCTATTTTGGAGGAGTCTTATAGTGAAGTGGGTTATGTTCCGGAATTATCTTTTGGAAGTCATATGTTCCAAGATTTAGTTGAAGCGGACATTTACTATGGGGCATTGTTTGAAAATGATAATCGTTTAGAGTTTAATAAAGATTTAATTAAGGATTATCCTAATAAGTTGCTTGAAATTGATGATTCTTTAACTGACGAATTGTATGATATGATTCATGTAATTGACTTCGATGATAAGAATTTGGAATTTTTCCATGACATGAAAAATGACGAAAGTAAATGTATATTAAATTGAAGAGTTAAAACTAATATTATATATTTAAATCAAAGGTGACAATTATGAGAGTTAAAGAATTAGTTGGTAAAGAAGTTCTTAGTAGCGATGTCAAAATCATCGGTAAAGTTTATGAAGTAATCTTTGATGAAGAAACTTTTGAAATCACTGATTTAGTAATTAAAAAAACCGGATTCTCAGAACAAATTCGTGATAGCGAAAATGTCGTGCCAGTGGAACTCGTAAAAACTATCGGGGATAAAGTTTTACTTAAAAGCGATGATGATATTTAATGACTTCTAAAGAATATTTGATTGACTTATTAAAAGAAAATGAAGTTTTTCTTAAAGGGGATTTCACATTATCTTCAGGTAAAAAAAGTGATTATTATATTAATATGAAAAAGGCTATTACAGAACCTGAAATTCTATCCACAATAGCTAAATTAATCACTGAAAAAATAGCTGATGATGGTGTTGATAAAGTAGCGGGACCTGCTTTAGGTGCAGTTCCAATTGCTACAGCAGTTTCTCTTGAAAGTAAAATTCCATTATTAATGATTAGAAAAGAAAAGAAAGGTTATGGTACTTCTAAATTAATTGAAGGTGAATTGAACTCTGGCGATAATGTAATTGTTGTCGAAGATGTTACTACAACTGGTGGATCTTTAATTAAAGCTATTAAAGCTATTAAAGAGAATGGGGGTAATGTAACTAGGGCTTTTGTTGTCGTTGACAGGCAAGAAGGAGCTATTGATGAGTTTAATAAGGAAGGTATTACTTTAGAACCTTTAATTTCTGTAGATGAATTTTAAAAAAAAGAATGATGGGTATTAATCCATCAATAATTTTTATTTTTGTGCATGATGAACAATATGTGGTAGTTCATCAATTATTATGTTAGCTGCGGTTTTTACAGCATTTAATGAACCGGGCATGGAAAATATGCAACATTTTTTATAAACGCCAGCAGTAGCACGTGAGATAAGGGCCCCTGATCCAATTTCTAAAAATGATTGATATCTGAAAATTTCTCCAAAACCATCCATTTTTTTATCAAATAAATCCTCAACAGTTTCAACAGTGATGTCCCTTTCATCAAGGCCTGTTCCACCGGTAGTTAAGATAACATCAACATTTTCTTCAATCATTTCTTCAATTGCATTGATTAACTCATTTTTTTCATCTTTTATAATTGTTCTAGATGTTAAGTTATATCTTTTTTTTATCTCATTTTCAAGAAAATCTCCAGATAAATCTTCTTTTTTGCTTCTACTGTCACTTAATGTGATAATTCCACAATTTATATTGTCTGAAGATTCCTGTTTATGTTCTTTTGTGCTTTGACTTTCCATACGTTCACCAAATTTGCTTTCTAAATTAATATTTTACTTAGTTTTATATTAATTTTTGTAATTCATAGAAGTTTTCACTTTCTTTGATTAGCTTTGGTGTAGCTTCGTATATTGATCCATATCCACTAGAGGTCTTTTCAATTAAATCATATTTTTGCATTATTCTAAAATGGTATTGTACCGTATTGTAACTCAAATTTAATATTTTTGCTAATTGATTTGGGTTATATGGTCTTATAAGTATTTTTTCTATGATTTTGGCACTGGTTTTTCCTCCTTTTTTTCCTAAAAGCAAATATTTCAGTGCATTATTGCTTGTTAAATTACTGTTCATTTAATCACCATATCCATTATAACTTCTGAATAATTCTTCAGCCCATTTTAATGCATTTTTATTTTTACCTATGATAATCTGGGAATCATCATAATGTCCATCTTTGAAAAATAAGGTCAATGTCATGAAATCTTCTGAGTATGTTAAAAATAATTTTAGATTTTCATCACTTTCAATTATTTCAACTTTCTCATTTTCGAGGAGTGATTTTTTTATATATCTGCTTCCTTGCATTGATTTCAGTATTTGTGTATTGACTAGTATTCGGAGATGTTTTAAATGATTGGATTTCAATAGGTCAATAAAATATTTAAAATGGTTTTCTGAGTATATTGGCAGTATTATTGTCAGTTTTTTTGCCGATGAAATTAAAGTCATATATGTATTAAAAGCATTAGATAAGTCGCTCGTTGTTGAAGAAACGAATTCCACATCTTTTAATAAATATAACTTATTCAGAAATTCTTTTCGTATCCCACTTAATTCGTGGTTATTCCAAAAAATTTTGTTGGTCTCGATCGAATACCAGTTATTTATCAATTTAATGACATTAGTAGCTAATAAATAACCATTAGATGTTAATGAATAGTACTTTCTTTCTTTTTTAATTAAATTATTGTCTTCCAATTCTTTCAAACCATGTAATATTGTTGCAGAAGGTTTTTTTAATTCATTTCTTATCTCATTTAGATTTTTTCTTTCATTATAAAGTACTACAAGAATTAAAGTTCGCATTGAGGAAGTTAATAGATATTTCACATTTTTGAATTCATTGTTCTCTTTTATTGCAGTTGTCATTTAAATCACGCTTTGTTTTATTGTTTCAAATAGATTTTTTGCCCAATGTAATGATTCTTTGGTGTCTGAGTTCAATATTCTATTTTGGTCATAACTTCCGTCGTTTTTAAATAATCCTAAGTTCATTTTTTTATCACAAATTAGTAAGTATATATCAACATTATTTGTTAAAATATGTATTTTTAAATTACCATTTTTTATACTTTTTTGCCGTAGCTTGGCATCAATTTGTGTTGACATAATTTTGTATACATCTTTTTGTATAATTAATTCTATACGCCCATTGTTCTGTAGAATTTTTTCGAAAAGTTCCGGATATTCTGGATGAATATAGGGTAATATTCCCTTAACATTCTCAGAAGCTTTTAATTGACTTTTTACATTATTGTGGGTTTTGTAAATATCAATAGGGTTGGTTTCTATCAGTTCTGATCCATACAATTCAGTTATATTATTCACTGATTCATCATTGAGGTATGTTAAATCATGCTTGTCCCAGAATTTATCAAAATTTTTTACAACATCGACACTTCTTTTGAATTCCATTAATTGGTTGAAGTAAAGTTGTGTCATTGGTGTCAATTCATAGATTCTGTTTTCTTTAATTACATGATTTTTATATTCCATTTTGTTTAAATTATTTGAAACGCTGCTATAAGCCATATTTGTCTTTTTAACAATTTCTTTAATACTTTGGGGTTGTTTATTGAGTTCAGTTAGTATTTTCAACCTAATTTCTGATTTTACAATAAACATCATGTCCTCATCAATATAGTTTCTTTCAATTATCATTTTCATCACTGCCATTAGTTTTTAACATATTCCTAAGTTTTTGTTAATGATTGAAATATTTTCATATAATTATTATTTTTATTAACATTTAAATAAATTTATGAAAATTATCTGAACATTAATCTAATATTATATAAAAATTATGTGCAATTTAAATTAATATTCATTGAAATTTCACTGAAATTTTTCAAAAAGTTTTATTAATTTTTAAATCATAGATAGATTCATGGAAATTTTTTATATTTTGGATGCATCAGCATTCATCAACGGTTTTCATCCAACATCAAAGAATAACTATACGGTTCCAGAAATTACTGCAGAAATAAAAGATTTCGAATCTAGAATGTTATATGATAGTGCAGTTGACGATGGAAAGTTAACAGTTCAGGATATAACTGATGAATACCTTGAAAAAACTGAAAGAATCATCTCAAAATCTGGTGACATTTTAAGATTGTCGCTGCCTGATAAAAAGATAATAGCTCTTGCATTAATGCTTAAAGATGAGGGAAAAGATGTTAAGGTAATTAGTGATGATTATACTATCCAAAATACGTTAAAAATAATGGATATTCCTTATTCTGGTATTATAACTGATGGAATCAAGGAAATATATAATTGGAAAAAAGTTTGTCAAGGTTGCAAAAAAGAATTTGAGGAAAATTATCCTTTTGATGATTGTGATGTTTGTGGATCCAGGATATTTAAAAAAAGAATTAAGGTGAAAGAATGAAAATTGGAATAGTGGTTCACGGTCCAAACATCATTGATTCCGGTTATGCATTAAAATTAATTAATTTAATTAAAGAATATGGGGATATTTCAGTAAGGCTTGGCGGAACAATGGGTAGAACTGCCGTCATTGACAATTCCCTAGAAGATATTATAGATATCTCAAAGAAACTGGTCCCTAGTGATTCTTTAAAAATTTTTCATGATGATAATGTTGATATTATTTTTCTCTTAAATTATGGAAAGTCCTCAACGACAGGTCAAGTTTTCGGATATAAAGTTTATACTCATTATAAAGAAAAAATAACCAATAACGATATTCCAATCATTCAAATTGAAAGGCCCGGTGAAAATGACGGTAGTGTGATTAATTGGGCTTCTAAATCAGAGTTAACAGGGGAGTTTGCCAGTAAATTAAATTTAAACATTGTTACTCCTGAGGAAGTATATGAGACCCATATTAAAAACGACAATGATAGTGAAACTCAAAGGATTATACATGGTGTAAGTCCAGATGAGAATATTATGGTCAATGGTGTTGTCATTGGTAAATCAACTTCAGATAAATTAGTTTTAGTTTCAAAAGATAATCATATCGTTGAGATAATTGGAGGAGTTATAAAGCCACATGGTGTTGAAAAACTGGGCTATGTTGATTTAAATTCAGCTATTGTAAAAACAGGCCTTTTAAGAAAATCTAAAGTTAAACCAAGAGTTTTAGAAAATAAAAAATCAAATGAATTTAAAGTTGGATTTTTAGACCATGCTGGTGAAGATGTTTACAAATTTAAAGATTTTTCGGTTGTAATAACAATTGGGGATGATACTACTTTGGTTGCATCAGACATTTTATATCGTTTTAATATTCCCATAATAGGAATCACTGATGGAGATTTGGATAAAGTCGTTGAAAGCGGATTTAAATCTAAAAATTCCGTATTATTTGAACTTGAAAGTGGTTTTGATGATGTAATTGGTGGTTTGATTCATGAGATAATCTTTGAAAATGATGAGGAATTAATTGATTCAAATGAGTATAAATCAATTACCGATTTAGAAAATAAAATTGTTGAAATAATAAATAATAAGAATTGTAAATATAACATTAACAAAATTTAAGGAAGTGTGTTTTATTTTAGATTTTGAAAATCTTGTGCATGAAATACAAGAGTTTGAAGGTGTTTCACGTAAAAGCTCTATCGATAATGTAATAAACCTTTTAAGTGAATCATATAATGTTTCAGGCGATGTGGTCATTGATATTGGTGATGATGCATCAGCTGTTGATATTGGTAATAATCAAGTTATTTTAGTAGCTGCCGATGGAATATGGGGTCAAATAATGAATGTAAATCCATATTGGGCAGGTTATTGTTCTGTTTTAGTCAATGTTAATGATATTGCTGCAATGGGCGGAAAACCTTTGGCTATGGTTAATATAATGTCTATTAACAATGATGAGATTTATGAAGAGTTATTAACTGGAATAAAAGACGGATGTTTAAAATTTGGTGTTCCGATGGTTGGAGGACACTTGCATCCGGATGCCGATTGTGACTCTTTAGGTGTAGCAATTGTTGGGATTGCACAAAAGGATAAATTAATTACCAGTTTCGGTGCCGAAGTTGGAGATAAGATTATCGTAGCCATTGATTTGGACGGAAAACCTCATGAGATGTTTAGTCTTAATTGGGACACCACATATGATAAGGATGCGCAATTAGTTCAAGATCAAATTACTGCTGTTCAGTATTTGGCGGAGCATGATTATATTAAATCGGGGAAGGATATTTCAAATCCTGGAATTCTCGGAACTTTGGAAATGCTTTTAGAAACTTCAGGTAAAGGTGCTGAGGTTAATCTTTTAGACATCCCTATCAATGAAAATATGCCTTGGAATGATTGGTTAAAATCATATCCTGGTTCCGGATTTGTATTTACTGCTTCAGATGATAAATGTGAGTTTATTAAAGAATATTTGGCTAAATATTCTATTGAATCTAATGTTGTTGGGGAGGTAACCAACACTAATTCATTATACTTAACTTACGAAGATAAAAGGGTTGAAGTTTTTAATCAAGAAAAAAACCCTGTTTTTAAGTTATAATTTAGTGGTTAATTCAAGCCACTTTCTATTTTTTTCTCTTTTTCATATTCAAATGAATAACTATTTTTATATTAAAGAATATAGTTATCATATTAAACAATATATTGGGAGATTGTATGTTAATTAAAGTTAATGGCAAAGAGATTGATGTGGCAGAAGGCTCTTCAATTCAAGACGTAATTGATGAAACTAATGCCCCATATACTCCTGGTAGTATTATTTGTCTAATTAAAGGTAAAAAGGAACTGGAAAAGAATATTACTAAATATAAAATAAAAACAACTAAAGGTTCTATAATTATCGAATTAGCAGAAGATGAAGAGGCACAACCGATTGTTGATGTTTGGAAAAATCAATATGAGGAATTTGCTGATTTGTCTATCAGATGGTCTACTTCCACAGAAGTCGCTATAGGGCCAATTGTTACGGATTTAGAACCAACCTCTGATGAATTCAAGTATTATGAGGGGGATGTTGTTTTAAGTTTATCTAGTTTTAGTAATGAGTCAACGCACTTGATTCTCCTTAAAGAGAATACCACTAATGTGTACAGTGTACCCCCATACAATAAAGGTATTTTTGCACACGTAATTGGTGGTAAAAAGACTTTAGCGAAATTAACTGATGATGATGTGGTAACTTCTATTGAACCAATCGTTGAAAGAAGTACAACAACCGATAGTGCTTCTATTTCAGATTTAAGCACTGTTCTAGAAGAAGGTAATGAATTATATACTTACATATCATTTGAAATTGATGATGCATCACCTGTCTGTGTTGAACACTTGTTTTCAATAATTAAAGATAGTAGAATAAAGGTTAATTTTGACTCAAATTCATTCTTAGGATTTTATGAATTAGAGGGTATTGATAAACCTAAAGAAAGTACTACTCAGAGAGTAAGAGGAACCATTACTATTAGAAATGCTGGTAGTGGCGTAGGTAGAATGTATGTTTATCGTGAAAATAGGGTTTTAACTCCAAATCACACTACTGTTGGAAAAATTACTGCCGGAATGGAAATTATTGATATTGCTAAAAAGGATGATTTCATAACAGTTAAATCTGAGCAACAAAGATTGCTTTTACTCAATCATTCCCAAGGAGAAGCCGAAAAGATATTGGCAGAAGCTGGTGTTGAGCATGTTCGTGAAGGGGTAACTGATGATGAAGGATTAATTGTTGAGCAGTCTCCTATACATACTATTGATATTTTAAAAGAAGGAAAAGTTGTAACAAAAGCCATTAATCCTAAAGAAATGTGTGAAATCAAATTTGTTGATAATGCACCAAGGTCAGTTAAATATTTCAAATTTATTTCTGGTCTTTTGGAAAATCCTGTTGGTAAAATTAAAGTTCATTTTGGAGTGCCAGGTATGCATATCACTATTTTTGAAGGCGATAAAAAACTTGCTAAAGGGCTTGTACCTGAAAACAACCCAACTGATGTTGTAGAAGCGTGTGAAATTGGTATTACTAATATGTCTGCAAAAAATGCCGGGTTAATTGGTGTGAGATATGAACCCCATCATGAATTTGGACCAACTGCCGAGTCATTTAAAGCAACAAATATTATTGGTAAAATAGTTTCAGATACAAATGGTTACGAAGATATGAAAGAAGGAGTTGTAATATATGTCAGAGAATCTATGTCCTAAAGTAAAGATGAGTAGTGAAGATTGGGATCCGGATGTAATTACTCGCATGATTATTCTTGGACCGGGAGCTCGTGTAAGTGAAAGCGAGATTGTAGGTGAATTCCATATGCTTGGTCTTCCTTTAACAATTAAAAATACTTGTTATGGTTCTATGATTAGTGGAAAAAAGGAAGATGTTTACAAAGCTATTAAGGAGATTAGAAAACTCGATCCTGCACATATATTCACTAAAGAAAGAGGTTTTGCTCCAGGTGACCCAAGGAGATGTAGGGGTCATAGATTTGGGCCTAGGGAAGGATTCCATCAAATGGAAAAAGAGTACACAATACTTGGTTATGTTGCTGAAGCTTTAGAAAATCCTAAAGAAGTAACAGTAGAAGAGAAAAAACCAATTAAAGTTGATGAATTCAAAAAAATTATGGATGAATGTTTAGAAAAATAAAAAAATAGGTGAAAAATATGGTTAAAATAGCTATTTATCCTCCAAACTCATTAATTTTGGCAGATTTACTTGAAAGAAAAGGTCACACTCCTTTAGTTCTTCAAAAACAGATTAGGGAAAAAATCAAAGATCCAGAAATTGATTCTCCACCAATGAATATCACTGAAGAAGACCCAATTAAAGGACTTAAATATGCGGCTATTGAGGTTCCTTCAGGGGTTCGTGGAAGAATGTCAATTATTGGGCCGTTAATAGACGAAGCAGAAGCAGCTATTGTTGTTGATGGTGCTCCTTATGGTTTTGGATGTATTGGTTGTGCAAGAACTAATGAATTATCTATCTTCTTGCTTAGAAATAAGGGTATTCCAGTTTTAGAACTTAAATATCCGGATAATCAAGATGAAACATATGTCATGGTAAATAAAATAAATGAATTTGTAGATTCACTTGAAGAAGCTACTGAGGAGGAATAATAATATGGTTAAAATTGCTTTAGTTTCATGTGGAACTGAATATAGTGGAATTCAAAAGGAAATTGAAAAAGCAGCTAATAAATTTGGTGCAGAAATTATTCTTCCAGAAATTGATTTAGATTATATTGACGAATCTTATGAGAAATTTGGGTTTTCTGCTCAAAGTTCAAGTTTAAAATTAATGATTGCAAGAGCGATGGCTATTGTTGAAGGTAGGTCAAATCCTGATGCAGTATTTATTGCTACTTGTTTTAGATGTGCTGAAGCAGCACTTGTAAGAAATGAAGTAAGACGTTTTATTCAGAATAATACTCGTATTCCTGTTGTTACTTATTCATTTACAGAAAGAACAAAAGCTGATGAATTATTCATCCGTATGGAAGCATTAGCTACTACTGTAACTCGTAGAAGCATTCTTGCTCGTGAAAAACAAGAAGGTCTTACTCTTGGTTTAGACTCAGGTTCAACAACTACAAAAGCTGTTTTAATGGAAAACAACGAAGTTATTGGAACTGGTTGGACTTCTACTAAAGACATTATTGAATCTGCAAAAACAGCGGCCGCTGAAGCATTCTCTCAAACTGATTATGGTTGGGATGATGTTGACGGTATTGGAACTACAGGTTATGGTAGGTTCACAATGGGTGAAGAATTTAAAGCCGAACTTATTCAGGAAGAATTGTCTGTTAATGCAAAAGGTGCAGTATACTTGGCGGACTGCCAAAAAGGTGAAGCTACTGTATTAGATATTGGTGGTATGGATAACAAGGTAATTACTGTTAATAATGGTATTCCTGATAACTTTACTATGGGTGGTATCTGTGCTGGTGCGTCTGGAAGATTTTTAGATATGACTTCTCGCAGGTTGGATGTCGATATTACTGAACTTGGTCCTTTAGCTGTTCAAGGTGACTGGAGAAGAGCAATGTTGAATTCATACTGTATTGTATTTGGTATTCAAGACCTTGTTACTACTCTTGCAGCAGGCGGATCTAAAGCTGATGTGGCTGCGGCTGCATGTCACTCTGTTTCTGAACAAGTTTACGAACAACAACTTCAGGAAATTGATATTCGTGAACCATTGATACAAGTAGGAGGAACTAGTTTAATTTCAGGTCTTGTTGAAGCTGTAAGTGAAACTTTAGGTGGAATTGAAGTTATCGTTCCTGAATACTCTCAACATATTGGTGCTGTTGGTGCAGCTCTTCTTGTATCAGGAATGGGACACAGACAAGATAACAAATAAGAAGAGTTGGTTTGATGTTAGTTGAATGCTATGATGAGAAAGGTGCAGAGGTTTATGAAATCATCATTAAACAAATCTTTCAGGATTTAGTGTTAGGTACTTCTGTTGATGATTTAAAAGCTTTTGTAAATCCTGATGATCCTGTATTTATATTAGCTATTAAAATGAAAAAAACTTCTAACACTGTTCAATTTAAGGATGTTGCTAGCTTTAATTACGATAAGGCAGATGATGTCACTCGTATTTTAATTGAAGATGAGAATTATCTTCCTAATATTTTAAAAAGATTATGGAGAATGTATTCAAGAGATGAAATATATCAACCAACCAGATATAATATTGAATTGGTGGGCAATCAAATGAATTTAGAAACTTTGATTATTGATGACCCTCATTCTAATCTTCAAAGAAGGATTTACGATGCAATATTCAGAATTTTGCCGGAAGGATTTAAGATAATTAAGGATATGTCTACTAAGGATATTGTTGCTGTTGTAGCTACTGATGAGTTAATTTATGATTCTTGGATTGAAAAAGCTAATGAGTATATAGCTGAATTAGATAATGGAATGTAGAAAAGTATATATAACACTTGTTATAAAATAACTATAAATTAAAAAGAGAGAGTGGTTATTATGAATGAGCATAAAGGTTCAAGATTTGCACATATAACTAGAGCACACCCTTGCTTTAATGAAAAAATGCATGATAAAGTAGGTAGAGCTCATGTCCCTATCGCACCAAAATGTAATATCTTCTGTAACTTCTGTACAAGAGATATAAACAATGAAGAAGATAGGCCGGGGGTTACTAGCTGTATTATGAAACCTGACGATGCGATTGCTCATATAGATGATGTTACTGCAGACGGTCCAATTTCCGTTGTTGGAGTAGCAGGTCCTGGAGATTCTCTTGCTAATGAAGAAACATTTGAATTCTTTGAAAAAATGGCTGATAAACATCCGGACTTAATTAAATGTATGAGTACAAATGGATTACTGCTTCCAAAATATGCTGATAGGCTTGCAGAACTTGGTGTAAACTCTGTTACTGTGACCATCAATGCAATTGATCCTGATATCGCAGTAGATATTTATTCATTCATTAAATATGAAGGAAAAGTTTACAAAGATTATGAGGCTGTTGAAATATTAATCAAAAACCAATTAGACGGTGTTGAAAAGGCAGCGGCTAATGGAATAGTTGTTAAAGTAAATTCAGTTTTAATTCCAGGATTAAACGACGAACACATTGTTGAAATTGCAAAAGAAGTCAAAAAACGAGGAGCCGCTTTAATGAATGTTTTACCATTGATACCATTAGGTAAATTGAAACATTATCCTCGTCCGGACTGTTCAATGATGGAAAAGGTTCGTGATGAAGTTGAAGAGATAATACCTGTATTTAGAGCATGTACCCAATGCAGGGCGGATGCTTTTGGAATTCCAGGTAAAAAGAGCGAAGATCATCATTTAGGAATGACTCCACAAAGTCATTACTAAATTTCTTTTTTTTTAATATAATTTTTCACCACTATATTCATTTTCTTCAGTGTAAATTCTTATTAATCTATCTAGAGTATCTTCATACATTAATCTATATCCGATAGCTCCGCCTTTGTCTGTTTCAACATTGTTTAAGGACAAATCGCTATTTTCACCACAATTATTTATAATATACCACATTCCGTGTGGGGTGTAGATAAATAAGACTCCTTCTCCTTTTTCAGCACCATTTTTAAAGCTATCTTCTGGGTCGTATATTTTAGTAGAATGAATTGCTAATCTGCTTAAATTTTGTTTTGGTCTAGTTCCGCCATTTTTGTATAATGTATTGAGCCATTCATAAGCTTTGTCTTTAAGATTTGCTTTTTTAATCGGGTCTTTAAATGCTTCTTTGATTTTGTTTTGTCTTTTTTCTAATGTATTTTCAATTCCAAGAATTTTTTCTACTTTTGCAACATCTTTTTCAAGACATCTGTATCCTTCAGGTCTTCCAGTTACTTTAACTATTCCATCCACGAAATCCTTTCTTCTAAAGTCTCTCATATATGGTTTTACTTTCTTAAATTCTTCATCTGGAATCTTTTTGTTAAGGCCATATAAGTATCCATATTCATTAGCATCATAGCATTTTGTTTCAAGTTTCAAATCTTCATCTACCATATTATCATTTAATTACTGTGATATATTTAAATTTTTTTCAAAAGATTATTTACCTGTTATTATCAAAATAATAACTAAGGTGATATTTTATGGTTGAGGAGTATATCACTGTATCTAAAGTCACTGACTATATTGGTGAGCTTATTGGTAGTGATTCTAACTTAAAACACATTTTTATTAAAGGAGAACTATCAAATGTAAAGTTGTATCGAAGCGGCCACTTATATTTCACTTTAAAAGATGATGAAAGTCAAATTAGGGGTGTAATGTTCGGTGCTAAATATAAACTTAAGTTCAAGCCCAAAGACGGTATGAACGTACTTATTGAAGGAAAAATTGAAGTTTATAAAAACTATGGTACTTATCAATTATATGTTAGTGAGATTTCTAAGGACGGTATTGGTGATTTACACAGGCGTTTTGAAGAATTAAAGGAAAAACTCAATAAAGAAGGGTTATTTGATGAATCTCATAAAAAGAGAATACCTAATTTTCCAAATAGGATTGGTGTAGTTACTGCAGCGAATGGTGCTGCCATTCGTGATATCATAACGACTATTAAAAGACGCTGGCCGTTATGTGAAGTAATACTGTTTCCTTCATTGGTGCAGGGTGAAAAAGCAGCTGAAAACATTGTTTATCAGATTAAAAGAAGTGAAAATTATAATTTAGATACATTAATTGTAGGGAGGGGTGGAGGAAGCATTGAAGATTTATGGTCTTTTAATGAAGAGATTGTTGCAAGAGCAATTTATGAGTGCACAACACCTGTAATCAGTGCGGTTGGCCATGAAATTGATTTTACCATTTCGGATTTGGTGGCTGATTTAAGGGCTCCAACACCGACTGCTGCTGCTGAAATTGCAGTTCCACCTTATGGCGAAATCAAAAATGCCTTAAAACAATTGGAAACAAGAATAAATCTGGCAGTTAATAAGAGATTTGATGAAAATAAATCCAAATTGGATTATATTGTCTCAAAAAAATTATTTATTAATCCTCGTGAAATTTATGCTCCTAAAGAAATGTTATTGGATAATGTATGTAACCGATTAGAGCATTCCTCTAAATCAATAATTCTCGTTAATAAATCCAAATTGGACATAGTTAAGAATTCCAATATTTTTAAAAACCCTGAAGCAATTCTTAACAACCAAAAAGAGAATTATCTATTACAAATTTCTAAATTGGATGTTTTAAATCCATTAAATACATTAAAAAGAGGTTATGCTTTGGCTAAATGGAATGGAAAGGTCATTTCCAGTTCCAAAGATGTAAAAAGTGGGGATGAATTGGAAGTTGAATTTGATGATGGTAACGTTAATACTAGGGTGATTTAAATGGTAGAAGAAAATGTAAGTTTCGAAGAAAATTTAAAAGAATTGGAAGAAATCGTTGAAAAACTAGAAAAAGGTGATGTTCCACTGGATGATGCAATTGAAGAATTTAAAAAAGCTATGGATTTAGTTAAAGCTTGTGATGATAAATTAAAAGATGCAGAAGATACAATTGCAAAAATAGTTAAGGATAATGGTGAAGTCATCGATTTCGATGTGGAAT
>JAILDN010000065.1 GCA_024689425.1 Methanobrevibacter sp. | reverse complement strand
TTAAAAAATTAATCATCAACCAAAAAATATGTTAATCATCAACCACATACATTATAGTAATTAAGAAAAATAAGTTGATACTATGTTTGAACCTCAATTTACATACACTGATAAAATCGTGAATTATATTGCAGAAATCGCTTCAGCTAAAGAAGTTATCAGCAATGCAAAAATAATCCCCTTATATGATACCCAATTAAAACAGGAGGCTCTCATTAGATCTTCACATTATTCAACATCAATTGAGGGGAATCCTTTAAATTTAGATGAAGTAGAAACATTAATCAAAAACAATCAAGAACCAACTACTAAAGCAGAACAGGAAGTATTAAATTATTTCAATGTATTAAATCATTTAGATCAATATTCGGATGAAATTATTACTTGCGACACAATTTTATCAGTACATAAAGATTTGACTAAAGATTTATTGCGCAATCCTGAATATGAGGGCAAATTTAGAGATACCCGCGTATTTATTGGCAATCTACATACACAGGAAATAAATTATATGCCTCCAGATGCATATAAAGTGCCAGGTTTGGTAGATGATTTATTAGATTGGCTAAACAATTCGGCAGATGAAATGTATCCTGTCATTATCGCTGGAATTCTTCATTATGAATTAGTACGTATCCACCCATTTGTTGATGGAAATGGACGTACCAGCAGACTTATGGCAACATTGATTTTATCAGTTCACAAATTTAATATCAATAACTACTTCACTTTAGACGAATATTACAATCAGGACAGACAGGCTTATGTTGATGCACTAAACAGTGCCGATAAAAACCATGATTTAACAAATTGGCTGGAATATTTCTGTGGAGGAGTATTATACTCAATAAATAAAGTTAAATCAGAAGTGTTAAAATTAACTGAAATCACATCAAAATATGACAATACCATTCAATTAACTCCAAATGAAATCTCTGTATTAACACTTCTCGAAGAAAAAGGACATATTCAAAATAAAGATATCCAGGAGATGTTAAACATTACCCCTCAAGCCAGCTATAAGATTATTAAAAAATTAAAAGATAAGGAATTAATAGAAAGTAGGGGAAACGGTAGAAATACAAAATACCTATTAAAATAAAATCTTTAATAAAACATGAATCAACAACCTTAATCATCAACCATCATAAATTTTTTATTTTTAATTAAAACTGTTTAAATCACCAAATAAGTAATTTGATGAATTTTATAAAATTAATCATCAACCAAAAAATATGTTAATCATCAACTAGTTAATATATTAAATCGAATGCTATGCATTGAAATATTCAAACCCAAGCAAAATAATAAACACTTGGTCATTCATTGATTTTACCAAAAGAGGCCGTATTGGATGAGATTATGATACGACCATACACTCTTGAAAGAGAAAGCAGTGAGCGTATTGAACTAAATTCCATTAAAATAAAAGAAATCATCTCTTAAAATAATCATTTTTTAAATACCTTTGCATCGGAAATGTGGAAAATTTTCAATCCAATATTGTGCCGTATATGTATACTATTTTAATAAATATTTTCAATTAATATAATCTATATGCATCATATCCCGCAATAAGAGCATAAACAACAGTAACTATATATCGGATAGTACCGCCCAAATTTAAATAATATATATTATAATCGATATTATGAATAAAATCAATCCTCTAATTTTGTATCCTTCAATAGCTTGACCTAAACCAGGAATAAAGAATGAAAGAATTCCATTTACAACTGCATCCGTTTCCACATTAACACTTCCTAAATTTTATAATTAAATAATAATATTTTGGTATACCAAAATATATAGTTTTTGAAAAGTCTTGTCATTCACATCAGTTAAATAAAAATGATAATTTATTATAAAATATGTTTAAATTTGTGATTTAAAAGATTTAACAACAAATATTTAAATATAAAAAATAATTTGCAAATTTTTTAAAATAAATCATTTTTTAATACTTCACCAATCTTTCAAATCTCTAGAAGACATATTCACATTTAAAGGAGTCAGACTAGGACACTTATCAACGAATAATGCATATCCGTCACTGCCCTCATCATATTCCTTAATCAAATCAGAGACAATCATGATTAAATCATCACTTGACTGATTTTCATCCAAATGATAGTTGAATATATCTTCTTTTTCATTATTTGTATTGTCAATTACGTCTTTATCGAGCATTTTATGTGACAGATGAGTAATCTTAACTTCTTCGGAGTCATAATTTGACGGTACATTCAAATTAAATAGGTCAACACCTTGCGGAAATCCTTCATTTTTTATCTTCAGTACCAAATCATGCAAAACATCCTTTGTTAATGTAAAATCATAATCTATATACCATTCACCGTTTTCATCTTGTTTAAAAGAAGTTTCAGGATCCATGAATAGAGAAACGGCTATTGCAGGAATGCCTAAACTGACGGCTTCAAAAGCAGCACAGACAGTCCCTGATGAAGTGATATCACAGCTTATGTTTACTCCCTGATTGATTCCACATATGACCAAATCAGGCTTTTCATCCATTACATAATTCGTACCTACGACAACAGAATCGGCAGGACTGCCGGAAACGGAATATGCTGAACTTCCATCTTCAAGTTCGCAGGTTTTAATTTCTAAATGTTTAAATAATGTTAAACGACGACCTACACTACTATTGTTCTTATCTGGAGCTACAACTGTGACATTAGCCAAATCCTCAACGGCTTGTTTTGCAGCCAATATTCCCGGTGCGAAAACACCATCATCATTAGAAATTAAAATATTCATAATTCCAAAACCAAAAAGCTTTTGTTTATAGTATATTACTAATCTTTTAAATATTCATCTAAAAAAATGAAGAAAATTGAATAAGAAAAAATAAAAAAAGTAGATAATATGTACTAAATTAAAATATATAGCACAATATCATTAATTATAACAATTCGCCTAAATCAAAAATCACTTGTTCGAATTTAACACCATAGGCGTGGTTTTCATCACCAACGGTTTTTTCGATAGCTCTTTTTGTGAATTCCCCGGCGATTCTTGCAGATTCAGTAGGTGATTTGCCAACCATGGTTGATCCTACAAATGCAGATGCAAAGACATCTCCAGTTCCATGAGACACATAATCTATTTTATCATTGTATACGACTTCACAGGCAGATTTCTCTTTATCTAAAACAATCATTCCGAGTTTACCTTCCTCGCTTGTATCTCCTTTTAGGATAACATGTCTTTTGGTAAATGCTTCAAGTTCCTTTGCCATTTCCAACATTTCTTCCCTGCTGAATTCTTCTTTCCAAGGCTTGTGTAATATATAGCAAGCTTCAGTCGTATTTGGAAGAATATAATCACCTAATTTACAGAGTTCACCCATTTTATCTGCAAACTCTTGGTCAAATCCATTGTAAAATTCACCATGGTCTGCCATGGCCGGATCAACGAACACTAGTCCGTCAGGCTTTAATCTTGAATCGATGATTTCCTTAATGTAGTCCAATTGTTCAATTGATGCAATGAACCCCGTGTATATTGCATCGAATAATATTCCTTCCTTTTCCCAATGTTTTCTTATTTCCGGAAGGTCTTCTGTCAAATCTCTAACAGTAAAATCTGTAAAACCTGCTGTATGTGTAGATAAAACAGCTGAAGGAAGAATTGCTGTTTCTATACCAAATGCGGAAACAATCGGCAACGCAACGGTTATTGAACATTGCCCAAAACATGATATATCTTGAATAGTTAAAATTTTTGTAGTTTCACTCATTTTTTCTACCTTAATTTAATTTGAATAAATCTTATACGATACTTTTAATTAAATATGTACAACAAATTATATATGTCATGTGTTATATAAAGTTTTGTAGTATGAAAATGTACATTATAAAAAAATCAGGAACTTTCTAAGAAAACTTAAGTTTTGGGTACCCGAGTAATCTATTCATCATTTTTCTTAATTAACTCTTCTAATGAATCAAGTTTATCGTTGATTTCCTTAAGTTTGGACCTGTAATGATTAATTAGAATTGCAGTGGTTAAAGTTGCAGTACCTACACTGGATAATAAATAACCTCCCCAAACTAAAATTATTGAATCAATTTTTCCAGGAATGGAAGATCCCAAAACAGCATATCCGTTACTAGTAAATGAATTTGAAATCATGACAAATGCATCCAAAGGATTTTTTTGTTCAAAGATTTGAGTAACGAAAAAGCTGATAAAGATAATCGTGAACAATAAGATTATTGTTATTCCCAAACCGTTTGAATAGGTATATTCTCTGAATTTATCATAATAGACTTTTATGAAGTAAATAAATATTGGAATATGAATCAAATCAACGATTCCGACAAGGCTAGTACCAAATATTAAATAAGTAAGGGAACCGTAAGGAATCAATAATAATAGAATAATCTTGTTTTTCAAGGAATCCTTATCTAATTTGACAGCCAGGTATAATGAAAGTAAAATATCAAATATTACAAAATAAATTAAATCGGTTCCAATGAAAACAAGTGAATATAAAATATTAATGAAGGACAATCCCATCATTATTAAGAAAAATATTTGCTTCAAGGAATGTATCTCTTCTTCGGGAAAATATTCCTTCGGGTTTAAGAGTTCATTTGAGCTATTCTCAAGTTTATTAAAAACAAAACGGAAAATAACCATTAAAATCAGAAAAACAATTATTTCAACTATGTATTTTAAAATTTGAATAAAAAAAGATTCCACTCTTAACACCTTTATATACTATTTTGGAAAATACACATATTAATAATTAGCGAAGAGAAAACTAAAAATTCAAATTATCAATAGTTTGAATAAGTTCTAACATATGAGATTCCTTAATATTCTGAGAGATATAGCTATTTTCCTCAAAATAAATAGCGGGAATGCCATGCTGATTTAAAGGAACTGACAGATAAGGTCCGCTTGTCGTATGATTTGGATTATAATAGGAGATATTTATGGAGTTTTGTGAAATGTTTCTTGCATAACTTTCTCCTGATGAACCCTCTACAGGGCAAAATACGAATGTATTATACTCCCCATATGCTCCGCCATGGGCATGAACATCAATAACCAATACATAGCTTCCATTGACAATTTGAGGATAGACATATTTCAAAGCCAATTCCTGACCCGTTTGTCTTCCAGGCTGATCATCGGGATGTAACTGACCATAACTGCTGAAATTTTCACTAACGTTAATTATATAGATATCATAAGAGTAATTAAGATTGTTTAGTTTCGGCAACAGTTTAAGTAAGTTCTTATGCGTGTCATTTTCTAGCGGATGGACACCAACAACATAAGCTATCTTTTTACCATTAGGATTTCCAATGTTTCTAATCACTTCAACAGAGCCGGAACTATCATTTCCAATTAGTTCATGCTTTATTGCAGTGGAATTATCTTGATGAGCCATCTGGTTAATAGAAACAAAAGCATAACAGGCAATGATAATTACTATTATTAATAAAATTAAATGATATCTTCTTTTTAACATTAATTAAATATTAATTTTTTAAATTTATAAAT
>JAILDN010000044.1 GCA_024689425.1 Methanobrevibacter sp. | reverse complement strand
AAGACTCTAGCCTGCCACGTTAGAGACCCGGGTTCAAATCCCGGACGCCGCACTTTTTACTTTTGCAGCTGTGGTATAGTCTGGTTATTACTTGGGCCTTCCAAGCCTACAACCCGGGTTCGAATCCCGGCAGCTGCATATAAAATACTTATTTTCCATGAATTTATTAAACTATTTTTCAATGTTTTGATAAAATTGTTAAAATTTCTTGAATTTTGTAGATACCTTTATATAATAATTAAAATCATATATTAATTAATTAAAATACTTTTTAATGTTTTTTCTATATATTTAAAATTACGGTGATTTAATGGTAGGAATTGTAGGATATGGGGCATACGTGCCTTCATATAGAATAAAAGTAGAAGAAATTGCTAAAGTATGGGGGGATGACCCTGTAGCTTTATCAAATGGATTGGTAGTCAATGAAAAATCCGTTCCTTCTGCTGATGAAGATACTGCAACTATTGCAGTTACTGCTGCTAGATATGCTCTAGCAAGAGCTCAAATAGATCCACAAAAAATTGGTGCAGTTTATGTTGGTTCTGAATCACATCCTTATGCTGTAAAACCAACAGCAACTATTGTTGCAGAAGCTGTATGTGCAACACCTGATTTAACTGCTGCAGATTTGGAATTTGCTTGTAAAGCAGGTACTGCAGGTATTCAAATGTCAATGGGTCTTGTAGAAAGTGATATGATTGAATATGGTTTGGCTATTGGTGCTGATACCTCACAAGGTGCTCCTGGAGATGCACTTGAATATACTGCTTCTGCAGGTGGGGCCGCTTATATTATTGGTAAAAAAGACACATTAGCTGAAATCGATGAAACTTACAGTTTTACAACTGATACTCCTGATTTTTACAGAAGAGAAGGTGAAGATTATCCTTCACACGGTGGACGTTTCACTGGTGAACCTGCTTACTTTAAGCATGTTTTGAGTGCGGCAAAAGGATTATTTGAAAGAACTGATTCTAAAGCTGAAGATTATAATTATGCTTGTTTCCACCAACCAAACGGTAAATTTTACTTAAGAGCAGCTAAAAAATTAGGATTTACTCCTGAACAATACTCTAGAGGATTGTTAACTCCAAACATTGGAAATACCTATTCTGGTGCTGTACCTCTTGGGTTATCCAATATTTTAGATGTTGCCGAACCTGGAGATAAAATATTTGTAATTTCCTACGGTTCAGGTGCAGGTAGTGATGGATTTACTTTAGAAGTAACTGACGAAATACTTGAAAAAAGAGATTTAGCTCCTAAAACAGAAGAAATCATTTCAAACAAAACTTATGTTGATTATGCTGTTTATGCTAAATTCAAAGGTAAAATTAAAATGTGAGGAGGTTAAATTATGAGAGACGTTGCTATTATTGGTGTTTCACAAACAAAATTTGGTGAATTATGGGATTCCTCTTTCAGAGATTTAATCGCTGAAGCAGGTATAAAAGCATTAGTAGATGCTGATATTGATGGTAATGATATTGAAGCAATGTTTGTTGGAAATATGTCCTCAGGATTATTTGTACAACAAGAACACATTGCAGCACTTATTTCAGATCACGTTGGTCTTAATCCAGTCCCAACCACAAGAGTTGAAGCTGCTTGTGCATCTGGAGGATTAGCTTTAAGACAAGGAATCATGGCAGTTGCATCTGGTTTTCATGATGTAGTAATTTCTGCAGGTGTAGAAAAGATGACTGATGTAGTAGATGCTACTCCAGCTATTGCAACCGCATCAGACCAAGAATGGGAAGCACAGCAAGGAGCTACATTCCCTTCATTATATGCTATGATTGCAAAAAGACACATGTATGAATATGGTACAACTCGTGAACAGCTAGCACAATTTTCAGTTGTAAACCACAAAAACGCATCTAAAAACCCAAATGCACAATTCCCATTTGAAATTACAGTAGATAAAGTTATCAATTCAACTATGGTAGCAGACCCATTAACATTACTAGACTGTTCTCCAGTATCAGACGGAGCGGCAGCAATTGTTATGGTGCCTGCTGAAGATGCTAAAAAATATACAGACACTCCTATTTATGTAAAAGCTTCCACTCAAGCTTCAGGAACATTAACCTTACATGACAGAAAAGACATTACTACTATTGAATCAACTAAAGTAGCTTCCAGAAAAGCATATGATATGGCAGGAGTTACTGTAAAAGATATTGATGTTACTGAAGTCCACGACTGTTTCTCAATCAACGGACTTTTAGCATTAGAAGACCTAGGATTTACTGAAAAAGGTAAAGGTGGAATAGCTATTGAAGAAGGACAAACCGAAATCGATGGTGACTTCCCAATCAACTCCTCAGGTGGTTTAAAAGCTCGTGGACACCCATTAGGTGCTACAGGTATTGCTCAAGCTGCTGAAATCGTATGGCAATTAAGAGGAGAAGCTGGAGCACGTCAAGTTGACGGTGCAGAAATCGGTATGACCCACAATATTGGTGGTACTGGTGGTACTGCAGCTGTACACATTTTTGGAAGAGATTTATAATCTCTTTTAATTTCTTTTTTTATGATAATTAACACTGGTTCAAGAACGGATATTCCTGCTTTTTATTCTGAGTGGTTCTTGAATAGGGTTAGCGAAGGATTTGTCTGTACCAGAAATCCCTATAATGATGATATCTATAAATATCCTTTGGATTCAAAGATAATAGATTGTTTATGTTTTTGTACTAAAAATCCAAAACCTCTTTTGAAAAATATAGATTTGCTAAATGATTTTAGCCAGTTCTGGTTTGTAACGATAACTCCTTACGGAAAAGACATTGAAAGAAATGTTCCCAGTTTCAAAAAAATAATCAAATCATTTAAAATATTATCTGAAACTTTAGGTGTAAATAAAGTATCTTGGAGATATGATCCGATTTTTATTTCTGAAAAATATTCTCTAGACTTTCACATTGATAAATTTGAAGAGATGGCTTGTGAGTTATCTGATTATACTAATGACTGTACAATAAGTTTCATTGACCTGTATCAAAAAGTTTTAAGAAATTTTCCAGAGGCAAAGGAAGTTACAACTGATGAAAGGTTAATCATCGGTAATGCATTCTCAAAAATGGCTGATAAATTTGATATAAAAATGAAAACATGTGTGGAAGGAACTTTGCTTGACCAGTTCGGGTTTGACTCAAGCGGATGCATGACCAAACAGGTAATCGAAAAAGCTATTGGGAATAATCTAAAAATCCCTAAAGGAAAATACCAAATACGTGAATGTGATTGCATATTTGGAAGGGATATTGGAGCATATAACACATGTCTTCATGGATGCATGTATTGCTACGCCAACGCCAACATGAAGCTGGTCAAAAGGAACCAGAAGTTGCATAATCCGGATTCACCGTTGCTGATTGGTGATGTGAAAGATGATGATGTTGTAAAAGAAGTCAATGAACCTAGTTATATTGATGCACATCAAAAA
>JAILDN010000042.1 GCA_024689425.1 Methanobrevibacter sp. | reverse complement strand
CAGTGACATATAATGGAAAAACAAGTAGTTATGCTGAAATTATTGATTATCAGAGTAAGAACCTTGTAAATACCTTAATTAATAATGATGAATTTATAGGATTTTATCTGACCTGGTAGGGAAATATATGCTAAATTTAAGTTAAAAAATAATGTCCCTATAATTAATGAAAGATAACTTCAAAATGTATTTATTTGTATTATTTTTGGAGTAACCTACCTAATAAAATAAGGGTAAAAGTGATGTCCCTATAAAAATTTTTAAAGGAGAACGAATAGATGTTTTAATAGAAAAATTAAGAAAAAATCTGTAGTGTTTAAAGTGTATGTTTTGTTAAGAATCATTCAAAACTGAAGATGGGGACATTATTAGTGTATGTGCATTTAAAGAAAATGGAGACTCTTTAGATAGTACTCGTGCTTTACTTGAATTCGCAACAAGAAATGGTGGAACAAAATTAGATAGTTTTGATGGTAACTATGGCTTCTACCGAAGATGTGGATTTGAACCAGTAACACATATTGAATTTAATGAAGAGTATGCACCATCTGGCTGGGTAAAAGGAAAGGATAAATCAGAAAATGTTATTTTCTTCAAATACACAGGTAAACAAAGTAAGTATATTAATGAAGATGCATTTTATGATGATTTTAAACCTATAACTGGTGAAAATGCTTATGATGATGCATATGCTCTCAGGGATGAAGTATTAAAAAAGATTTGGAGTTGAAATAATGGATAAAAAATATCCTATGACATATGAAGAGTTTGAAAAAAGGGTTTGTGAGTTATTTCTCAGTCAAGCTAAATCTCCTTCAGAAGTAGAAGATAGAAAACAGTTTTTAGAAAATGAAAAGAAAATGGGAACAATTGAAGGAGAATACTCTCATGCATGCCGTTATTATGATGATCCTAAAAGTCCAAGTGATGAGTTTACTGATGAGGGTTTATTACTTCAACCAGTTAGGATTTTAGACATGTTATATTAAAATAAATTTTATGAAGGAGGTTTGAATATTTATGTTGACTCTTGTTGGGGATGATGAAATAGATGTAATGAAATTACCTAATGGAATGACTATAAAAATGGATTTTACAACTAAAGGTGATAAAGATAACAATTTGTGGGGTTGGAGAGGTAGAATCAGTGGGGAATATAGGCGTATTAGATTATATGATAAGGATGATAATTTGATCAGTGAGCTTATTGAAAAAAATCCTTTATATAGGCCTCCACTCCCTGATGACTTTATTATGCCTAATAGTGATTCTAAAGTTTTATACTAATTTTATTATTTTTTTGTAGTCCTATGGTGTAATGGCAATCATAAGGTTTAAAGTGTATGTTTTGTTAAGAATCATTCAAAACTCTTGAGAGTCACTTAATACTTGTGGAGTACCACTAATTCTTCCTGCTTCTAATTCAATGTTGAAACTGATTTTATCAACTTGTCTTTTATGATTGGTGGAAGTGATTCTTTTTGTTTTTTCAAGGAATACTGCATTGTCTTCTAAATGTCTGAGATAAGTATCAGATTTTTCAGCTTGCAATACTCCATTGTTTAATTTTCCTTCACCTTCACCAATATCAACAAATTTGACAACAAAATCTTCACCAAGTTCTACATGGTTTTTAATTGCGTTTTCTACTATTTTTATTGACATATTAAAACATCACCTTTAAAATTTATTATTAGTTTTTTTTACCAGGTCATTCCATTAGAGTTTCTACCAGAACGTTCATTGAAACTTTTATCCGGTTTATTACCTCTATGTAAATCTGGATCTACACCTTGAGATGAACCACCAGGAGATGGTAAGTATTTAGCAACTACTGCGTTTTCCATGTCTAATGTTCCATCACTGTTTAATGGTAATTCCACAGTAGTAGGTTCATCATCATCAGGGTTTCCTTCACCCTCATTAACTTCACCTTCAGCTTGATTTCCTTCACCATCTTCACCAGGAGTTGGTTCTGGATCTACAGGTTCAGGGTTTTCTAATGCAGTTAACCTTTCATCAGTTTTAGTCTGATTTTCTTCAATTTTCTCTAATTTTTCTAAAATTTTTTCACTAACATCTTTTGTTTCACCAGGAGCAGGGTCTGGAGTTGGTTCACTTTTCAAAACAATTTTTTCAAGTAAACGTTCCATGAAACTACCGCTGACAGTTACATTATCACCAGCCGGTGCTGGTGTACTATTTTGAGCCATTTTATCTACCTCAACATCAACATATTTTTTAATAAATTCATCATCATTCTCATACACTTCAAAAACAGCTAACGAATGATACGGTTTATCAACAATACTAATGCTAGCAGGAGTCCAATCCTGTATATCACGGAAATGTAATCTACTCATTGTATCAAACCTCTATCCATTTCATCGACACTTCTTGTTGGAGCCGCAGAAATACTAAAACCAGTATACTTACCATCATGAATGGCCTGTTGTATCTCCTGGTCTAGTACATCAATACTTCCCATTAATGTACCTTTAGGGAGAAGGTTTCCTTGCCATTGCATGGGATTGTCAAGTACGTATAGTTCAAGAATTTTACCCACGTTTCTTAGTGTGTGTTGTACGTCTGCTAGTACTCCGTTTCTTGCGATGATTAAAGCTGCTTTTCTTATTGTTTCTTCATCCAATACTTCACCTGCTCGGTCGGGTATGTCTGGTATTAGTATTGGACCTTTCACAATCAAGACTAATCACCTCTAAAAAAAAACATT
>JAILDN010000026.1 GCA_024689425.1 Methanobrevibacter sp. | reverse complement strand
TAAAGGTAATTAATATGAAATCTGATAATCCAATTGTTTACACTTGTTTTTGTACTGATGTAATTCATGATGGACATTTAAATTTAATTGATGAGGCTAAAAAGTATGGGGATGTTGTCGTAGGTGTTTTATGCGATTCTGAAATGGTAAAATACAATAGATTTCCTTTAAAAACCACTGAAGAACGTGTTAAGTTAGTTGAAGAAATCCCTGATGTTAGTAAAGTCATTATTCAGGATAACATTTTTTATGACGATGTTGCAAAAGAAATTCATCCAGATTATATCATTCATGGAGATAACTGGTCTGAAGACTCAATGAAAGTAATTAAAGAAAATATTTTAAATGTTTTAGAAAAATATGGTGGAGAATTAATCGAGGTTCCATATACATTCAATCCTAAAATTCAAAAGATTGACAGACAAATGAAAGAAAAATTAGCAATGCCGGAACTTAGAAGAGCCAGATTAAGAAAATTATTGGACATGGTTCCTATTGTAAAGACCATGGAGGTTCATAGTGGTCTAACCGGTTTGATAGTGGAAAAAACGGTTATAGCTGATGAAAATCATATAGATCAGTTTGATGCAATGTGGATTTCCAGTTTATGCGACAGTACAGAAAAAGGAAAGCCGGACATTGAATTAGTGGATATGACTTCTAGATTTAGAACAATCAATGACATTATGGAAGTCACAACCAAACCTATTATTTTTGATGGGGATACTGGTGGAATTGCAGAGCATTTCGTCTACACCGTCAGATCACTTGAAAGAATGGGTGTTTCTGCAGTCATTATTGAAGACAAAGTGGGATTAAAGAAAAACTCATTATTTGGAACGGAAGTAGAACAAACCCAAGATGATATTGAACACTTCTGTGAAAAAATAGCTGCAGGTAAAAATGCCCAATTATCAGATGATTTCATGATTATAGCAAGAATAGAAAGCCTTATCCTTGAACAGGGTATGGATGATGCGCTTAAAAGAGCATTTGCATTCAGAGATGCTGGTGCAGATGGAATAATGATTCACAGTAGAAGAAAAGAGCCTGATGAAATATTGGAATTCTGTGACAAGTTCCGGGCTGAAGATAAAGATACTCCAATTGTAGTAGTTCCTTCATCATTCAACACAATCACTGAAGAAGAACTCATTGAACATGGTGTCAATATCGTTATTTATGCTAACCAATTATTGAGAGCAGCGTTTCCTGCAATGCAAAATGCAGCAAAAAGCATTTTAAAACATCACAGAGCTCACGAAATTGACGAAGAACTGTTGTCAATCAAAGATATCATTACATTAATTGATGAATTATAAGTGATTAAATGTCAAAATATGCCCTCTTGTCAGATATTCACGGGAATTTGCATGCCCTAAAAGAAGTATTTGCTGATTTAAATAATCATGATATTGAATCAGTCATTTTTCTAGGTGATTTGATTGATTATGGTATGCAGTCAAATGAAGTAGTAAGTTTCATCCAAGATAATTTTGATAATATCATTTGTAATATCTGGGGAAATCATGAAAAGGCTGTATTGACAGAGGACTTTAATCATTTTTCAAGTAAAAGGGGAGTTGAATCAGCTAAATTCACGGCTTCTCAATTAAGTAAAGACACTAAAAATTATTTAATGAATGAATTGAATCATGATGGCAAATATGAATTTAATTTAGATAATAAAAAAGTTCTAGCAGTCCATGGATCATTAAATGATTATTGCTGGAAGGCAATTTTTCCAGATAATTTAAATGGAGACTATTCAGATTATGACATAGTCTTTTCCGGACACTCCCATTACCCTCACGCTTTTCAAAAGTTTTATGAAGTGGATAATCCTGATTTCAGAAATAAAAAGTCAGTTTTGTTTATCAATCCAGGTTCTGTGGGGCAGCCAAGAAATCATAATCCAAATGCACAATATGCAATTTTAGATACTGAATTAATGAATGTTGAACTGAAATCAATTAAATATCCGAAAGAAGAGGCTATGGCCTTATTTGATGGTAGTGTTGATGATTTTTATCGAAAAAGATTAGAAAATGGAATATAAATTGGGTGTTAAAAAATGAAAATTTTATATGTTATAAGTGGTGTAACAGGGATGACTGGTAATGAGTTGGTTCGCCAACTTCTAAACCAAAAAGAAGATAAAGTTGAAATCATTGGTTTTGACAATTTCTTCGCATCTTCAATCGACACAGTAAAGGACTGTTTAGACCATAAAGGTTTTACTTTCTTTGAATATGATTTAAACAACAAGGAACAAATGAAAAAAATAGAAGAATTGGTTTTAAAGTCAAAAAGCGAATTTGATGAAGTTATCTACATTAACTGTGCTGCCGTAGTTCACACGGAGCATTTTTATAAAGTTTATTCAACTTACGAAACTAATGTTGTTGGAATGAACGACTTTTTAGAGCAAGCTATTAGAGTAGGGGCTGATAAATACATAAACTGTTCTACTTCAGAAATTTATTCTATGAATTCATGGAATGAAGATGGTGGAGTTAAGGAATCAGATTTCATTACAATGGCAGATGCAGAACATAGCCAAAGAACAAGTTACGCAACAGGAAAGCTATTAACTGAATTTTTCATGAAGGATGCAGTAGATAACGGTAAAATCAAAGGATGCTCCATCCGTTTTGCAAATGTCTACAGTAAAGATGAAAGATATCCAAAACATATTATTCCACATATTATTGACAGTTTTAAAAATACCGGAGAAGTTACACTACTTGAAAACTCTAAAGTTAATTGCAGAACATTCTTAAATAATTATGACAGTTGCAGTGCAGTCATAGAACTGGCAAAAACAGATTCTGCACTGGACGGTACAATTTACAATGTTGCAACTGATGAAGAAATATCCATCATTGATTTGACCAAATTAATAGCTGAAAAAATGGGTATTGAAGAACCAGTAATCAAATTTGAAGGCTATCGTGAATCTGATCCAGAAAGAAGATTATTGTCAACAGAAAAAATCAGAACAAGAACCAACTGGAAACCGATTGTAGATTTGGATAATGGATTGGATGAATGTGTTGAAAATTACACTAAAGGTGAATAGATTTGAAAATTGCAATTATAACTGTGGCGGGCATATCCAGCAGATTCAATAAGGATGTTCCCAATGATGAAATGGTATTAAAATGCTTATATTATGAAGAAAACCCTAAAGACACTTTAATTTATAGAATGCTTGAAAAGTTAAGCTATGCAGATAAAATAGTTATTGTTGGAGGATTCAAGTTCGATGATTTAATAGATTATAGTAATAAGCATATTCCATCCGACATTAAAGATAAATGTAACTTCGTCTATAATGGCCATTTTGATGATTTAAGTTCTGGTTATAGTTTATATCTTGGAATCAAGGAAAGTTTCAACATTTCCTCAGATATTGGTGAAATCCTTTTTGTTGAAGGGGATTTGGATGTTGATGTCGAATCTTTCAATAAAGTCATAGACTCAAAGAACAGTGTTTTAACTATCAATCCGGAACCAATTTATTCCAACAAGGCAGTTGTATTATATCAAAATGAAAATGATGATTTTGTTTATGCATTTAATAGTGACCATGGCTTATTAAGCATTAATGAACCATTTAAAGCCATTTTTAATTCAGGCCAAATTTGGAAATTCAATGACATGGAAGCATTGAAAATTGCCAATGACAATTTTAAAGAATATTTAATAGCTGATACTAATCTAGGAATAATCCAGAAGTACTTTGATTTAATAAAAAACAATAACATTGATGTTATTGGATTTAAGCATTGGGTAAACTGTAATACTCGTAAAGATTATGAATTAATAAAAAATTACTGGGAGACGATTTAAATGAAGACTTTAGATGAAAGATTACAAGTTGTAGAAGAACATGTGAAAAATGATGAAATTACTATTATGATTATAGGTTTAGGTAGTGTAGGCACCTATCTATTGGACTTTTTAGTAAGTAAAAATGACCCTGCAATAAAATTGGTTGTTGTTGGAAGAAATGAAGAAAAAATGCAGTCTGATGTGAATATTGTTCGTGTTGCAGGTCTTATCCGTGAAGTTAACAAGTCTGAAATTATTGTTGAAGCGGGTGTTGATTTAAATGATATCTCTGCAATTGAAAATGCAATAAGCAAATACAGTCCAGATTTTATCGTTAATTCAAGTAGAGCTTATCCTGGACTTAAATACGGCAGTATCTCTTGGAATAATGTCCGTGCTTATGGTATCTGGACTCCATTATCAATCAGATTTACCAAAAACATAATGGAAGCATGTGACAATGTAGATACTGATGCAGTTGTAATTAACACTTCTTATTCTGATGCAGTTATCCCATGGCTTAAAAGTGCAGATAAAGCATATCCTGACTTTGGAAGCGGTAATTTGAATCATTTGATTCCTAGAATGAAATTTGCAGTAGCAGACATTTTAGGGGTTGATGATTTTTGGAATGTTGACTTTAACTTTGCAGCAGCACACTTTCATGATGTCTGCATAAGTAAAGAAGGACAAACCGAAGGAGTAGACCTCCCACTTAAGATATACTACAAAGGTGAAGAACAGGATATTGGCCAT
>JAILDN010000015.1 GCA_024689425.1 Methanobrevibacter sp. | reverse complement strand
TTATATTTCCAGGATATAATGTCAGACCTGTTGAAATGGAAGCTGCAATTGGACGTGAGCAATTAAAAAAATTAAATAGTTTCTTAAAAGAACGCAAAGAAAACGGCAAATACTTTTTGGAAAAATTTTCAAATATCAATTATATTTCCCTTCAAAAAAATCAGGATGATTCCTCATTTTTTGGTTTTCCAATTATATTTGAAGATGAAAGCAAACGGGAAATATTTATTGAATTATTTGAAGAGAATGATGTTGACTGCAGACCTATTGTTGCGGGAAACTTTACAAAAAACAAGGTTATTGATTACTTTGACTATACCATTTATGGAGATTTGAAAAACGCAGATATTCTTCATAACAATGGATTATTCATCGGAAATCATCACTTTGACGTGAAAGAGAAGTTAAATGAAATTTATGAACTATTAGCTAATAATATAGGGGACTGAATATTTATGGAAACTGTCGGAATGATTTTATGCGGAGGTTTTGGAAAACGTTTAAGACCTGTTACCGAAACTATACCAAAACCCCTGGTTGAAATTTGTGAGGATTATACAATACTGGACAAACAGTTATTTGACTTTAAAAACGCTGGCGTTAATGAAGTATATCTTTTAGCCGGATTTCTGCATGAGAAAATTGAAGAACGATACGGCAATGAATATAAAGGCGTTAAAATCCATTATATTATCGAAGACGAACCTTTAGGAACTTTAAATGCCATCAGGTTAGGTATGAATGCAATCGAAGGAGACAAACAATGCATTATACGTAACGGAGATATTGTCTCAGACATTAACTTAAAGGCAATGATTGAATATGGAGTTAAATCTTCCTTACCGGTCACTATGTTCATTACTCAAATGCCCTCCCCCTATGGTATTGTTGAGATAAATGGCGACCGTTTAGTCTCATTTAAAGAAAAACCTCTGCTGGAAGACTATTATATCAACGGAGGAATTTACTTTACAAAATCAAAAATTGACTTTGGCGAATTTGAAACAGGAGACATTGAAAAATTATACTTCCCGGCAATTGCCAAGGAAAACAGTCTGGGTTATTATAAGGAAGACGGCATTTATTGGAATGCAATAGACACTGTAAAAGGATTAGAATCCGTCAAAAAGGAATATAAAAACAAAACAGACAAACCGTGGGGCTATGAAAAAGTACTGATTTCCACCGAGAAATATATGTCCAAAGAACTCTATATTAAAGAAGGATTCAGGACATCCTTCCATTATCACAATCAAAAAGATGAAACAATGTATATCATTTCCGGTTCAGGTTATATACAATTTGAAAATGAAAGAAAATATTTCTCGGAAAATGACACAATTCGTATAAATCATAATGTGCCACATTCAATCGTGGCGGTTGAAAATACGATTTTACATGAAATATCAACTCCATTTTTAGATGATACCGTTAGAATAGAAGATTATTATACCAGATAAAAATCAATTGATTATTTTAGTAAATTAAAAAAATTTAAATTAAATCAATGAAAAAATATTATTAATGGTGAATAAAACTGTATGGACATTATCTTTAGTATGCTTCTCACTGTCCTCACTGCTGTCTGGTCGGTATCATATCCGTTCTTGAAATCTATTATCATGTTTCAATTACCTACGCCAGCTTATATGCTGGAATATTTACAGGAACTTTGGGAGTGTCCAGTCTCATTATGCCTGCTCTTTTTTCAAGATCATCGACTAACTGATTATTATCATTAATTCCAGATTCTTGCTTTTTAATTTCTATTAACTTATTTAATCCTTTAAGTATTTCTTTATCGTTGTAATATTGGCTGCTGTAACTAGGACATCTTAAATGGTCTATTTTATCATATTTGCCTGATTCATATTCTCTGATGAATTTCATTATGCTCTTTTTCACTTTATAAATTTCATCTAATGATGCATTTTCATATCTTTTTATGAAATTTTTTGGAGAAATTAACATTATAAACACCAGTGTATTAATTTTGTTATTATCTCTGTCGCCACTACTTAAAATTTTTATCGTAAATGCCTTGTTGCATATATACTGGAAGCCATGAATGCATTTATGAACACTCTTGCCTTCGCAATTGTGACTGGAAGCAGGAGTATTAGGGCAGGAATAGTTGTGGTGATGATTATATGTATTGTAAAATTATTTAAACTGCAGTTAAATATTCCATGATAACAGTTTCTGCCATATTTTGTTTATCCTTAAGAGTTATATTGTCAAGATCATAATTTGAGTTTTGTATATGATTGACAATTGTGTTTTTTAATGTTTTTTGGTCTTCTTTTACCATATCCCATACTTCTTCATGATTTCCTATAATTACAATTACATCTGCAATAATATTTGACATGGTCATATTAATTTCATTAAAATGACTATTTTTAGCATGTATTTTCTCATATTTTGGCACTATCATATCTGGATTAAAAGAACAAGTAACTATAGCTTTTTTGATAAGTGAATCTAAATATTCAGTAGTTTCTGTAAAACTAGATTCATTTTCTAATGCCATTTCATATGCAATTTCACATATCACTACACATTTTTTTAATCCAATTGATTGTTCTCCATCTTTATCATATTCTTTTTGTAGAATTCTATCACGATAATTGTCATAAAAATGGTTTGTTATTATTTTACGTATATCTGATCTTTTTCGTTTTAATGTAAGTTCTTCTACAACTTTGTTTGTTTCAGCAATTTGTTCTTGTGTTTTGTTAAGTTGTTGTTTTAATTTAGCATTTTCATTTGTTAATGCTTCTATTTTTGCATCAGATTCTGCTACTTTCTTGTTTAATTCTTCTGTTTTTTTATTAGTAACAATTTTTGTCTCTATATTTGATAAGCATAATTCGTCATGAATGTTGTTGACATAAATTTCTTTAATATCTTCGACACTTTTTTTGATATAGAATTTATCATTTGGCAATCCATCGGAATGACCTTCTAAGCGAGCACATACTCTAATGTCGCCACAGTTATTACTTACTGTTGTACTAAAGAATTTTCTACATATGTGTGGATGAAATTTCGGTATTTTTGAGACTTCGTCGTCATAATCTTCAGCACTTAATTCTCCATTTTCAATTTTTTGTTTAATTTGTTGTATTTTCCACTCTCGGAATTTTTTGTTTTTTCTACTCCACTCTCCCCCTACTGATTTTGGGGTTATTTCTTTTTTATATCTATGGCTTCTTGATCCAAATAATGGGTACTTCTTGTTAATTTTTAGATTTATTTTATCTCTATTATTTTTGAATGGAATGTAGTGGTTTTTCACATGTCTTAGATGTTGTAATATCAGATTGTTGGATTCTGTAGAGTTGAATGTTATGCATTGTGTTTTTTTTCTTTTTGCTTTTTTGGGCACGAATTCCCATTGTCCAATCATATCGTCTGGTGCATTATCAATAAATTCTTCTACATCCACAAAATCATGATATTCGGATGTGGCTTCCATATACTGGCCGATGGTAATTGATGTGGCATCGGAGACTCGCATTCCTGTTGATATGAGAAAATTCAGAAGGGCTTGATGGACTAATGAGAGGTCCTGTGTAATAAAATTAAAATCATCTTTTGTTGGAAGGTACCATTCTTCAGCATCATCTTCGTAATTTTTACGTTTTGGTAGTATCACGCCAAATTCACTTAAAAATGCTCTAAGTGAATCAGTTTCTGCTTGAATTGAAACTTTTTTATTTTTTCTTTGCACACAATATTCTTCATACTTATTAAAAACTTTGTTAACTGTATTATCTTTATTGTTAACATTAAATTTGATTTCTCTATAACGTTCATTTCCATTTTCATCAGGGGCCAGTGTCTCTCTTGTAACAATGCTTTGTTCATCTAAACATTTTTCGATTATTTCACCAACGTTATAACCAGTTGATTTGTACACTTTTCTTAAAATTGTTTTATATCTTTTACCAGTTGATTCGTTTCTTTCTGGCTTAGACATGTAAGCTTTATAATAATCATCATTTTCTACTTCGTATTCTGAATTCATGGGTGGGTCCTCCTGATGTTTAATATATTATTTGTTTTAAGGAGTATTTAAATTTTTCATCTTTCCTTCTTCAGAAGAGGTAGTTTAATGTAAAATCTTTCAAAACTTTTTTTCTTTTTTTATTTTAAACATAATTGTTGCGTTTGACAACATTTATATATGATGAATTGCAATAACTATTTTTACAGGTGATTATTGTGATGGATTATGAAGATATAATTAATTGCTCACCATTTATTTTAAATCATTTAATTTCCTTGAAAGAAACTCACGATTACTATTTAAATCAATTTATCAAAAATGAAACTGAAATATCCTATTCACAATATTATATGTTCATGATGCTTTACTATGAACCTTCAGTTAACCAATCAGATATAGCAAAAGCTTGTTTTATGAATCGTAGTGGTGTTTCAAGAGCATTCAGCGATTTTGAAAAGAAAGGATTAATCAAAAGGGAAGTCAATCCTGAAAATAAACGTGAATATATCACTACATTAACTCAAAAAGGCCTTGATACGGCAAAGTTATTGGAAGAAAAAGAAATCGAATGGGATAATATGATTTGTGAAGATTTAAATATTTCCCGCGAAGATTTGCTGGAAATATTATCTAAGTTATCAATAAAATCCCTTAATTTTAATAGAAACAAATTTTAGATTTAGTAATCATCATTTTCGTCTTCAAACAGTGCTAATTCACTCTCATCAATTAAATCGGACCCACATTCTTCGCATACTGCATTCAATGGGTCATTTAGACAACCGCAAACGGAACATGTAATCATAATAATACTCCCTTTAATTTATACTTTAATGTATTTATTTACATGTATTTAAACTTTAAAACTCTTTAAAAAGTTATATATATTATTATTTGCAAAATATTACTATTTACAAAGGATTTATTTAATCTTTTAGAATAAAAACTTTTAAATTTAATTGGGGTTGTGATTTAATGTCAGAAGAAGAATTGTACCGTAAAGCAAAGAAAAAGGCAGAAGAAAAAATTCATTTTTATAAGCATTTGTATGGTTTCATTGCGGCCAATATATTTTTTATCATTATAAATATTATTTCTGGGGGCGACTTGTGGTTTTATTGGGTTACATTCCCATGGGCAATCATTTTAATATTACACTTCTTAAAAGTATTCGTTTTCGCTGAAAAACTTGATGACGATTATAAGGAGAAGATGATTGAAAAAGAAATGGAAAAAATGAGAAAATAGTTTTCGAAGAAAATCAAATTCCATTAACCATTACTTTTTTTTTAAACGAACAATTTCATCAGAATTTTAAAGAGATGGCTTAACAGGATGAATTGTTTGGGGTTTTAATTGTGATTTAATATGGCATCAAGTAAAGAGTATTTAGAATATATGTTGGAGCAACTATCCGATTTGGACGATATATCTTATAGGGCGATGATGGGAGAATACATCATTTACTATCGTGGAAAGATTGTCGGAGGCATATACGATGACAGGTTTCTCATCAAACCGGTCAAAGTAGCCCTAGAGATGATGCCTGATGCAAACATGGAATTGCCATATGCAGGTGCAAAGGAAATGGTGCTGGTTGACGATGTGGAGAATAGGGACTTTCTAAAGGAACTATTAGACGCGATGTATGATGAGCTTCCTGCTCCAAGGAAAAAACGCAAATAACTTTAAATCTACTTTTAAACATTTTACATAAATATTTGCATTTCAAAGCAATTTTTTGATGTGCTTTCAACAAGATTTAATAGCTATTTCTGATTATTTTATATTCATGATAGAATTGGTCATTGCATGTTTTATAGGTATATTAATAGGAACAATAACTGGCATGACTCCGGGCATTCATGTTAATACTGCCGGAGCGATTATATTTGCATCATCAACATTTTTACTTGGCTTTTTAAGCCCAGAATTTCTGTGTGTGGTGATGGTTTCAATGTCAATCGCGCATGCCCTTATAGAATTTGTCCCATCAATGCTTTTGGGAGTGCCGGAAGAAGGAACGGCCACTTCAGTTCTTCCAGGCCATAGGATGGTCTTGCAAGGCCGTTCAAAGGAAGTAATTAGGATAGTCTGTGTTGGTGGGTTTGGAGCTATTTTGGTTACAATATTAATGCTTCCAATATTCGCTATTGTTTTACCGTTATTGCATGATGCTACAAAGCCGTTTACATGGATAATTTTACTTCTTGCTTCAATTTATTTGACATATAGTTTAACAAGCACTTCAAGGGATTTCATCTGGGCATTGCTCTTGTTTGTACTTTCAGGGATTTTAGGTTGGACAGTTTTTCAAACTCCAATATCTTCAGGAATTAGTTTAATGTGCACTTTTTCTGGACTATTCGGCATCAGTACGATTTTATTTAGTTTAAATGATAATTCAATACTCCCTCATCAAAATTCATTTTATGATTTAGAAATTGACTTTAAAAAATTTAAAAGCATTTTCGCTGGAGGAATAACTGGGGCCATTTTAGGGTTCCTGCCAGGTTTTGGGCCAGCTCAGGGGACTGTCATTGCCCAGGCTGTTAGTGGGGCTAGTGATGTAAATGATGATGACACGGTTAATTTTTTACTTGCGACTTCAGGGTTAAATATTTCAGACTGTCTATTTTCCCTAATGGCAATTTATATCATTGGCAATCCTAGAAGCGGAATTGCAGTTTATATGTCTTATTTAATCTCTAAAATGTCTTTAAATCACCTGATAATTTATATTTTTGCATCTTTACTTGCGGTTTCTATTTCATTGGTTTTGGCATTAAAATTAGGGGATTCATTTTCAAACTTGATGGCTAAAATAAATTATAGAAAGCTATCAATCGGCGTTATTTTACTTCAAATAGTGATTTTATATATTTTTATTTTCTATTATCAGGCTCCAATGGCTTACATGACGCTAGCGTTAATCACTTCAACTGCTTTGGGGATGTTGCCTCATTATTTAGGTGTTGGAAAATCTCATCTAATGGGTGTTTTAATTATTCCTGCAATTGTCATTTACATGCAAATGTTTCTTTAAGTGGGAAGAATTTAACTCTTAAATAATTATTGTATGGTCTGCTATTTTTTCTGCTTTTTCAATTATTTCTTCTGCATCGTCTTTTGGAAACGGATCAACAATACAAATGTCTGTGTGTTCAACTTTCAAATCTTCAAAAGCTTTGTTGTTTATTTCATAACCTTCAGAAATACCGTTAACTTCTAAATTTTCTTTTAAATTGGAAATGGCTTGGGGATAAATGTCATTGAATATTACTTTTTCAAAACCGTATTTGAGCAGATAGATTCCAAGAGCTCCGCTGCCGCACATTGCATCTATTGCAGTGCCGGGATTGATGTCATTGTTTTTTATGTAATTGTGTAATTTAATCAGCTTATTTTCAGTTGTTGGAGCGACTTCAATATGGTGTTGGCTTTGCTTTTTGTTTATGATTATCTTTTCATTAATCAAGGTTCTCATAACATTTGTTTGCATGTCACATCCTGCTAACAGTTCAAAGTTTTTAATTTCGCTTTGTCTATTGAATTGCCCAACAGTTTCTTGAGGACTTCCCTTTAAAATGCCTTTAACTTCTGGAACTTCAGTCATTAGTTTTGCGGCTGTTTTTGGGGTAAAATCTGGATGGAGCAGGATTAATGTATTTTCATTAATGAATTGTGGGTTAAAACTGCTGTAGTAAAATTCACTTAATGGCACTGGACTGTTTCTTCGTAGTGTGGCTTTTTTGGGAACTATTTCATCTTCAATCATTATTTTTAAGATATGGCTCATTACAACATCTAAGGGTCTTTTTCCACATGAACACTTTTTATAATTGCCGTCTAGCTCATCAAAGTCAATTAATTCAATTAATGGACTGAATTTTTTAATTTGAATGTCTTCACAATTTTCACATTCATATAATTTTTGAATTTTTTCATCTAAATTTTCAAAGTCGGTTATACAATTTTTGCCACAGCTACATTTTTTGCTCATATTCTTATATTGCTTTGACTTTATAATTATAATTTCACTCGTAATAAAAATTTATTAATAAGTATTACTAATACTATCTTTTACAAAAAATCTTTCAAAAAGGTGATGTTCATGAATGAAATAATCGAAAATAATAGCTTAATCCCCACCTATGAGGTCTTTAAACAGAAATACACGCCTGAAGAGAAACTTCTTTTAAAGGAACTTAGAGAAAATCTTGTCGATTTGGCAATATCTTCTGGAGAAAACTTTCAGATAAATGAGACTAAACTGTTAAATGATATTAAAAATTTCTTATTTTCAAGGCTTTCATTTGATTCCGGAAGTATCTCAAAGGAATATATTGATTCCTTATCTAAAAAATTACTTCAAAATATCATTGGCTACGGTCAAATAGACTCCCTAATTCATGATGATGATTTGGAGGAAATAATGGTAATAGGCTTAAATAAACCCGTTTTTGTTTATCACAGAAAATATGGGATGATGAAAACCAATATCGTATATAAAAACGAAGATGAACTGACAGAACTCATAGATTTGATGGCAAGACAGATTAACAGAAGAATAGACCAGGAATCTCCAATATTGGATGGAAGATTAAAAGATGGCTCAAGAATAAACGCAACCATTCCTCCAGTTTCTGCAGATGGTCCTTCACTTACAATTCGTAAATTCAGAAGAGATCCATTAACAATTATAGACTTAATAAATTTTAACACGATTTCTACGGAATTAGCGGCATTTTTCTGGTTGTGCTTTGATGGTTTGGGAGTGAAATCTGCAAATGCAATAATTTCTGGAGGTACAAGTTCTGGAAAAACAACAACGCTCAATGCTTTAACGGCATTAATCAATCCAAAAGAAAGAATTATAACAATAGAAGACACGTTAGAACTTCAAATTCCTCATGAACATGTAATAAGGATGGAAACAAGACCTTCAAATACTGAAAATCGTGGTGAACTAACAATGAACGATTTGGTTAAAAATTCTTTAAGGCAAAGGCCGGATAGGATAATAGTTGGAGAAGTGAGGGCAAGTGAAGCTATAACATTATTCACGGCATTGAATACTGGTCATTCTGGCTTTGGAACGCTCCACTCTAATGATGCAAGAGAAACAATTACTAGACTAACAAATGAACCTATGTCTGTTCCAGAAATAATGATTACAGCCATTGACTTTATCATAATGCAAAATAGAATTTATAAGCCTAATGGAGTTTCATATAGGAGAATAAGTGAAGTGGCTGAAGTAGTCGGTATTGAAGAGGGAACGGTTCAGTTAAATAAGATATTTGAATGGAATCCGGAGAACGATAAGATTGAAAATATTAGTATTGCGTCAAAAACATTATCTGAAATCGCAAAATTAAGTGGAAGGCCATTAAATGATTTATATAAAGAAATTGGAAATCGTCAATTGGTTTTGCAGCATATGGTTAATCAAAATATAAGATCTGTAAATGAAGTTAAATCTGTTTTAGAATTGTACTATGAAAATCCTCAGAAAGTTTTAAATCAGATTATTCTAAATGGATAGTGGTTTAATGTTTGATAAATTTTTTGTAGGCATTGGAAATGTTGCTTTTATAATCTATTATTCTATAATTAACATTAAAATTCCTAAATTCAATCTATCTAAGAAAAAAGAAGTTGATTTCAAGAGATTCAATCTTGAAAAATTTAAAATTGAAGATGATAATCTAATAAACAAATTAAGGGAGTATTTTATTGATTATTTTTTATCAAAGAGTGTCATTTTAATTCTAATCGTAATTGGCATAATTTCAATTGTGGTGTTGGGTATTGAACTTGCGGGGATTTATTGTTGTTTGGTTGTGATGACATATATTTTCATGTTATTTTACCCTCAAATCATTCAACAGAGGAAATATGATGATTTAAATTTAGAATTACCTTATGCATTAAGACATATGGGTATTGAATTGAAATCAGGTAAAGGATTGCATGATACATTGGCTACAGTTGCAAATGAGGATTATGGTTCGTTTTCAAATGAATTGACAAGAGTTTTAGAAGAAGTTCGATACGGTCAATCAACTGAAAATTCTCTTTTGGAAATGGCTCGACGTGTAAATTCAGATGGTCTTTCAAGGTGTGTTCAACAAATTGTTGGAACTTTGCGTGTTGGAGGAAATTTAGCCCATAGTTTAGAGGTTATTGCCGATGATATTTCATTTGATATGCATGTTAAATTGAAAGATTACTCACAGAGATTAAATGGATTCATTTTAATTTATACATTTGTAGCTATTTTGGCGCCTGTAATATTGCTTATAATGTTAATGGCTGCTTCAACGGTCTTAGGAGATATTATATCTTCAAGTTTGATAATGATGTTGTATGTAGGCCTATTTCCTATGGTGGTAGTTGTTATGGGTCTTTTCATAAAAAAATTAGAACCTAAAATTTAATAGTTTAATAACTATTAAATTAGGTTTCAAAATCGTCACAGTATATTTTCGATTCCTTTGGTGGTTAACAATCCAATAAATGAACCTTGTGGTTCCATTACTATATTTCCTTTGGAGTATTGATTAAGAGCAGCATTAATCATTTTGCTTCTTTTATCTGAGTCGGTTGCTGATTTTGCGACGGCTTTAACAATATTTAATACTGCATCTCCCCGTGATTGTCCATTACTAGATTGTTCTTCACGAATAAAGTCAATACCACTTGCATTAATTTTTGTTCCATTAATTTCTAATGGTGAAGCGGCTTCTAAAATTGCATCTAATCCTTTAGTGTTAATTGCTATAACTGCATCAATTTTAGTATTTGTTTGATATTCAACAATTTCTTTTGCTAATTTCATTGATTTTACAGGATCAGCATTCCAGAAAGCATCGTGAAGTAATAATTTCGATCCTGCTCCTTGTGCTTGAGCTTCAGCGGGCTCCGATGCATTAGGGTGAGTCATTCCATGTGGGTAAACTGCAGTATATTTTACAATTTTACCATTGTTTAGATATATGAGAAATGCCATGTCACATGCGCCCATTCCAGGTCTTGGCTCACTTTCATCGATTGCACAAACTAGAATAACGCGAGATCCGGAGTTTAAATCCCCATTCACATTTAAAAAGAGAGCACCTGCAATAATAATTAAAATACCTATAAGGATAACAACCAATATTGCTATAGTTAGTTTTTTTCTCCGATTCATTTAGATTACCTACAGTTTTCTAATAATTATTTATTAATTTCTATTTATTAATATTTAACAATTATTGAAAAATAGGGGATATTGGGAGTAGTTTATAATAAATATATTGGATGTAGTTCAGCTACAATTACATCCGAAGAAAAAAGTCCAAATTTTTTTTAAAATTCTTTTAACCTTATTGGGTTCTTGTTCTTTTGAACAACATTTTGACGATTTAGACATTCTATCACCATTTTGATTAAAAAGGTATATGAAATTAAATATGGTATCCATATTTAATTTCTGAGAGTAGTTATATGTTTTTTATTAAATTAGCAAGAGAGTAAACTAATTTAATATATCAGTGTGTAGTATTTACCACAACACTTTAGTAATATCAATTCAGATTTTTAGGTAAACCTAATTTCTATCACTATTTTTAAATTGCTCTTTTGAATATATAAAGTTTTGTATTTTTTTAGGTTAACCTAAATAAAAAGTTTGGTGTGCCTAAACATTTATATAGAATAAAAATTAAATTTTAGTATAACTTTAGGTTGACCTAATTTTTTTGGTCAGCAAGTAAGTTGAAACTTAAACTAAAATGATTTTTAAATTGTGGGAATTTTTTATTTTTTTATTAAAATTAAATAAATTTTCCTATAGTCTAAATAAAAACGGGAGAATGGTAAATGAAAGAAGTAATTGTTGGATTGGCTGGAAACCCAAATGTGGGTAAAACTACAGTCTTTAATCAATTAACTGGTATGCGTCAACATGTAGGAAATTGGCCTGGAAAAACTGTTGAAAGAGCAGAAGGTCGTTTTAAGCATGGTGATTATGACTATGATATTGTTGATCTGCCAGGTAATTATGCATTAAGTGCCCATTCTATGGAAGAAATCGTTTCTAGAGATTTCATTGTAGATGACGACTCGGATGTTATTATAAATGTAGTTGATGCAGCTAATCTAGAACGTAATTTATATTTAACAGTTCAAATGATGGAGTTGGGTGCCAATTTAGTAATGGCACTTAATATGAATGATTTTGCTAAGAAAAAAGAACATATCATTGACATTGATTTAATGAGTGAACTTTTAGGTTTTCCAGTAATAGAAATTAATGCAAAATCTAAGGATGGATTTGAAGAGTTATTGGTCGCTGCTGAAAAGGCATCGGCGAAACCTATTGATTCTAGTCAAAAGTTATCTTATGGTAATGAATTGAAAGAGCATTTGGGTGATCTTCAAGTACTCATTGAACAAGATAAGGAGTTATTAGATGTTCCATCTATATGGACTGCAATTAAGTTGTTAGAAAAAGATTCTATTGTAATTCAAAAAGTTCAAAAATCTTCTTTGAGCTCAAAAATTATGATGGAAGTTGATAAAGTAAGTAAACATTTAATCGATATTTTTGATGAAAGTGCTGATGAAGTAATTGCTAATGCAAGATATGCATTTATCGATGGATTAATGGCTGAAGCCGTTAAAAGGCCTGCTGTAGAAAAAGAAACAACAACTGATAAAATTGATAAATTTGTAACTAATAGACTTTTGGCCCCATTTATATTTCTTTTTATAATGTGGGCGATGTTTCAATTAACATTTATAATTGGAGCTCCTTTCCAGGAAATGGTTGGAGGATTCTTCGAGTGGCTAATGGAAGTTGCTGCCGCATATATTCCAAATGAAATGTTATCATCATTTATTTGTGATGGTATCATTGGCGGTGTTGGTGGAGTTCTTGAATTTTTACCAATTATTATTCTAATGTTTTTATTCTTAAGTGTATTGGAAGATTGTGGATATTTAGCAAGGGCAGCATTTACTCTAGACTGGCTAATGCATAAATTAGTTGGTCTTCATGGTAAAGCTTTCATTCCTATGATTTTGGGTTTTGGTTGTGGTGTGCCTGCGATAATGGCAACCAGAACAATGGAAAATGAATCTGATCGTTTACTTGCTATGATGCTTGTTCCATTCATGTCTTGTACTGCAAGATTACCAATTTACGTTCTTTTTGCGGGAGTATTCTTTGCAGCAAGTGGTGGAAATATCTTATTGCTTATGTATGTCATAGGTATTATTGTTGCATTGATTGTTGCAGCCATACTCAAAAGAACAATGTTTAAAGGCATGTCTGCTCCATTTGTAATGGAACTTCCAACCTATAAAATACCTTCTGTTAAAGGTGTATTGTTGCATACTTGGGAAAAAGTAAAAGGTTTCTTAAAAAAAGCAGGAACCATTATTCTCGCATTGTCTATAATTTTATGGATTTTAGAAAATGTATTCCCATTTGGAGGAGCAGAGCCTCAAATGAGTCTTTTAGGAATTATCGGTACAAATCTTGCACCAATATTTTCACCTTTAGGTTTTGGAAATTGGCAGTCAACAGTTGCAGTTATTTCTGGTTTAGGTGCTAAAGAAGTTGTAGTAGCTACATTTGGTACCCTTGGTGGAGAAACATTAATTAATAGTATATTCACACCATTATCTGCATTTGCATTCATGGTATTTACATTGCTATACACTCCATGTTTTGCAGCTATTGGTGCAATTAAGCAAGAAACTAATAGTTGGAAATGGCCATTAATTATGTGTGCAATAACCCTATCAACTGCATATATTGTGGCATGTTTAATATTTAATGTTGGTTTGCTTGCAGGATTTGGATAGGTGATAAAATGCTCAGTAGAAGCGGAATTAGAGGAGTAAAACTTCCAAAAGATGATGATTAGATTTTTCTAATTATTATTTTTTTAATTTTTAGTCATAACTAAATATTTATATATTCCTTTTTACAAAGTATTACTATAAAATTTTTAGTGTGCCTAAAAATTATTTTTTTAACAATTTTGGTGATATTATGAAAACCTTAAGTGATGTAAAACCTGGTGAAAGAGTAACTTTGGTTAAATACCACAGCACAGGCGATTTAGGCTTAAGAAGACACTTATTGGGTATGGGTTTTGTTAAAGGAGCTGAAATTCACATTAAAAAAGTAGCTACTTTAGGGGATCCTATCGAAATGAGCATCAAAGGATACGATGTTTGTCTTCGCAAAGATGAAGCAAGAAATATTGAAGTAGAATAGCTTCAATATTTAATTTATTTTTTTTTAAACTAATTTTTTTAAGGTGTTATTATGAAATGTCGTATGTGCGGTTTTGAGTTTGATGAAAATAAGTTGGAAAACCGCGGTTGCGTTGCTTGTGGAAAACATAGTAATTGCAATCAAGTGCATTGTCCTAGATGTGGCTTCGGTAATCATCCAGAACTGGATGAAGAATTTGAATTCATCAATAAACTTAAAGAAAAACTTAGAAATAGAAAAAAATCTACAAATTAATTTTCTTTTTTCATATTTTCTATTTCATCAATAATTTCATTCAATGTTATTTTAGTGGTATCGACACCGTAACCTTTTTCCTTTAGGGAATATAATATTTCAGTCGTTATCGGCGCTTTTAAGTGGGCTTTTTTTAGTAATTCTTTATTTGAAAAGATATCGTGTTTATCTCCACTATCAATAATTTGACCTTTATATAAAACAAAGATTTTATCTGCAAAAGAATTTACCATCTCTATATCATGTGAAGATATTACAATGGTCATTCCTTCTTCGTTTAATTTATTTAAGATTTCTAATACTTTATCAACACCTTGAGGGTCAAGACCTGCTGTCGGTTCATCAAGTATCATTATTTCAGGCCTCATTGCAATTATACCTGCAATAGCCACTCTTTTTTGCTGACCTCCACTTAAATGATGTGGTGTTTTGTCTTTAAATTCTTTCATTTCTACCATTTCTAAAGCTTCGTCAACTCGTTTTTCCACTTCTTCATAGCCTAAACCCAGATTCATCGGGCCAAAAGCAACATCTTCCTTTACAGTCGGTGCAAATAACTGGTCATTTGGATCTTGGAATACGATTCCTACTCTTTGTCTAATTTCTAAAAGTGATTTTTTATCGTATTGCATCCGTTCTCCTTCAAGCTCCAGGTGTCCTGAGGTAGGTTCTGTTAATCCATTGAAATGTGAGAATAATGTGGATTTTCCAGCACCATTAGGTCCCATTATTGCAACTTTTAGACCTTTCTCTATGTCCATGTTAACATTTCTTAAAGCATGAGTTCCGTCCGGATATGTGTAACTTAAGTTTTTTGTTGAAAAATGTATTTTACTCATTTTAATTCAAGCCCCATTAATTTATAGATAAGTTCATTCCAAGGTATCCTAATTGATTTGAATATTTAAAGATTATAATCTCTGCGGTTATTATTATGATAAGGATTATGAAAATATATATGTAATCTGATTTTTCAAGTGAACTTTTTTCGTTATAAAGGTCAGATTTATCTGAAAAACCTCTACTAATCATACTTTTATAGACTCTTTCTCCTTGTTCATATGATTTAACAAACATCATAGCGACGGTATAACCGACTTGCTTAACTCTCCATTTATATGGAGTTAACTTTGAGTGTATATGGAAATTTCTTGACTTTTGAGATCTCCTAATGGCCGCAAGTTCGTCGATAAATACGAATAAGAATCTAACCATGATACTTAATATCATAGCAAGGTCTTTTGGCATTTTTAATCTTCTTAAAGAAGTAACAATTTGTTGCATTGGACTTGTTGAAGATAAAATAACTATTGCTGTTAGAGAAACTATAATTCTAACTAATAATAAGATTGCCCAATTAAGACCAACATCTGTAACTGTTAACCAGGAATATGACCATAAAATATTTCCCGGATGAATAAACGGTTGAAAAATTATGATTGCTCCACCAAATGGGAGTAACATGGCAATTCTTTTAAATGAATCAATATATGATAATTTTGCTATGAATATAACAATTAATAAAAATATTTCTAAAATAATTGGAATAAATAGATTATTTGAAAAAGCAGATATAACAATGACTAGTAAAACAGATATTAACTTAACACGTCCGTCTAAATTATGAATAGGACTATCTTTTGAAGCTAGTTCATCTAAATTCAAAGCTTTCGTTATATCTGGCATAATATATCTCTATAAATGTTTATTAATTTAACTAATAATTATTCTGTAAAAAAAAGTATAAAAAGATAGAAGTTAAAATTAACTTCTTCTTTTTACGATTTGAGCAACACCATATCCACAAATTAATGTTAGCAAGGCACCTAATATAAGAACACCCACTTCTCCAATAGATCCGAGAGGTTCAAAGGTGTAGTCTGGGAATGGTGATTCAACAACTGCGGTTTCTATTTCTTCAGGAACATTAGCATCTTCTGCTGATTTTTCTAATCCGTCTGGATCACCAGATGCAATAAATGGTGAAAGACAACTAATGATGATACAAATAACAACCGCAACTATTATTAAATATTTATCAGTTTTATCCATTTTATTGTCCTCCTTCCGTTTTATTCCATGGTAAAAGATCTGGTCTGAATGAATTCAATGCTAATAAAACAACAACAGTTAATACAGCTTCAATTATACCAATGAAGAAGTGGTATAATACCATTGATGCAACTCCAATAGTCAATGGGAATGTTCCAGCGATTGCCATTTCAATAGCACATGCAAGAGCAGCAACTACTGTTGCTAACCATGCTCCAACACCAGCAGCACCATAGATTCCAATAATTCCTTTTAAACCTTTAAAGGTGTATAATCCTACAGATCCTCCAATTATTGCCATATTTAATACATTAGCTCCAAGAGCGGTAATTCCTCCGTCACCGAATACTAATGCTTGAATAATCAATACGACTGTAAATACAAGTACTGCAGCTTCAGGTGCACAGAATAGTATTGCTACTAGTGCTCCACCTACCATGTGTCCACTGGTTCCGAATGGAATAGGCATATTCATGGACATGATAGCAAAGATACCTGCTGCAAGAACTGCTAAGAGAGGAATTCTTTTTTCATCAAGGTTTTCTCTAGCCCATTTGCTAGCAAAGTACAATGCTATTATTAAAATTACATAGTATATCGCACATTGCCAAAATGGTATAAATCCGTCAGGTATATGCATTTTATTTTTCCTCCAATTATTAAAAAAGTAATACTTCTTTTTCAGGTTTATTTGATAGTAGTATTACTAATATCAAGTTTAAAATTAGTTCTTCAAGTTTATTTGTTTTTAACTAATTATTTGTTGCTTGATATTAGGTATTTATCCTAATTTTTATATTTAAAGGTTTTTAAAGTAATACTTTTCATTAAATTTTTTTAAAAAAGTATTACAAAAGTATTACTAATATCCTATTTTCTTAACTTTTAGTATTACTTTTTATTACTGATTTTAAAATTAGTGTGAAATATATAAAAATAGCTATCGCAAAATAGAATAAAACTTGAATATCAAGTATCCCAGTTTCGACACCGAGTATTGAATAAGTTAATATTAAACTATAAAGTCCAATGTAGAAATAATCTTTAGTTTTCCTAATAATCTTAAAACCGATTCCTAAAATGAAACCTAAAAGGCACATTTCTAAAGCAACACCAACCTTTCCAAAATCAACAACCATCTGCCCTATTAAAGTAGGTGTGACTGTAACTTCGGTTCTCCAGGCAATTAACTTACCAACCATCATTCTAGGCCCAAGTTCACTTCCAGGTATGGAAGCGACTAATAAATTCCCATGGGTAGCTCCGAAGTTTCCGCCGATAATGTCAAGCAAATTTAGAACATGTAATGTAAAGTCAGCTCTGCTTTTTAGGGTATAAAATGGGTCGATTGCTTTGCTGACTGTATATTCTCCAATAGACCTAAAATATCCTATGCCGATTATTGCACCTACACCAAGCAGTGCTCCAATGACAACTTCCCATACTGCTATAATGTCTCCGAAGTAAGCTATTATAATCAGCATCAATAATGCTGCAAGCAGTGGAGTCCTATAACCTAAACCTAATAAAAAGACAACATCAATGACAAGCAAGATTAAAAATCTGAAACGAACTTGGAATCTTGTAATAGTTTTATCCTGATATTCCTTTAGATAAACACTAGCCAATATGCACGTTCCAGGTATTATTAAAAAAACAGGCATTGTAAAAGCCGGTTTAAGTAGATATCTTATGGATGGTTTTAAAAGAGGAATTCCACCAACGGAAGCGATGCTGATAAAGAAGAATGCAACACTAACTAAAATTAGGCAAAATCCGATGGAATATATGTCTCTTTTGTTGAAAGTTATTATGTTTTCACTTTTGTTTAAAAAGAATCTGGGCAATATTATAGCACCAATAAAAAAGAATAAAAATCCAATTGCCAACGTTTCAGTTAAGCTTAAAGAGATGGGGCTCAAAGACAGTGACAAAAAAGCTGCAAAAACAACCAAAACGATAAGTGGATTAAAGACATGATTTTTTAAAATATTGTTTCTTTTTAAAAACTCTAAAGAGTTCTCTTTTGGATAAAGACTTATAAAAAAGCTATTAACCCATTGATTTTCTAAAAATTCCAAAATAGAAAAGATAATCGTAAATAAAAATGATTTATGAAATTCATCACTGATTAAATTAAAAAGAGAGGTTAATTTGGAATAAATGAAACTCATTAATTACGCCTCTTAAAATTTTTGGATATTTGTCACGTTATAATTATTTTTAATTGCATTTATGTCATTGTCACTACAATTATAAATTCTTATTGTTATTGTACTTGTAATTCCATTAAAGTTTCCTAATATATTATTTAGTTCATTTAATTCAGAGGCTGTAGCTCTTGTTATAATAATCTGATTTGTTAATCCATTATTCAAACTCTTAATGGAAATTCTTGTGTGGTTTTGGAATAAGAAGTTAGTTATTTTTTGAATATTTTCTGTATTTATTGAATCAGAAGATATTGTCAATGTAATTTCATAATCAGTATCATTTGAGATTCCAGAAATCAATTCGTTTATTGAAGTTATATTTTTAGGATCAATTTTAATTTCAGTTAAATTTGAATACTTTTCTCCATTGATTTCAAGGGTCATACTGTCAACATAAATGTTTGCATTTGGAACATGATTATAAAGTCCAACAATATAATCGGTACCATTTGCACAAACTAAAGCCTTTACATTCGATCCTTTATCGTCATCCATCCATTTTATTGTTCCTTTTATTGTAACTGGTTTTCCATCAGTAGCATTATAACCATGGACAGTGGTATTAACGATGTAGCCTTGCCTATAATAAGTTAAATATTTTTCAACAATCTTATTCATTGTTGAAGAATCATAAGAAGTACTTTCACTAGTTGAGTGATTATCTGACGTAATATGTATGAATGCAAAAATTACTGCACATATTACTAAAATTATAATTGCATAATCGACTAAGGTAAGTTTAATTTTCATTTTAATCATTGTTCATATATTGCACCAACAGGACAGACATCGACACATTCTCCGCATGAATCGCATTTGTCCGGGTCAATAATTACTTTATACGCTTTTTTTGTGATTGCTTCTTCCATACATACATCAATGCAATCTTCACATATGCCACATTCTTCCATGTCTATTATCATCAATGTACTACACCACGAGTTAATTATTTACCAAAAAATAATTCCATATAACTTATTGTATATTTTCTTTTTCAATATTTAAATAGTTTTTTTTATATTTTTTTGCAGAAAGCATTAATTCTTATTTGAAGCAAATATTTATATATTATAAAGACAAACATTTATAGTGTATGCAGGGGTGCCCGAGCGGCCAAAGGGGGAGGACTTAAGATCCTCTGGTGTAGGCCTTCGAGGGTTCGAATCCCTTCCCCTGCACTTTTCTGTTTATATTTTTAATTTATTCTCGATTTTATCGCCTTAGTGGCTCAGCCGGTAGAGCGCCACCTTGGTAAGGTGGAAGTCGGGGGTTCGAATCCCCCCTAAGGCTTCAAAACTTTTTTTTCAAAATTTCGATTTTTTCTAATGATTCTATTTTTTCAAGATCTTCATTTAAAAGTAGTAAAGTTATCATCAATGCTTTTTGAATCCCATTTTGTGATCTTTTAAACAAATCTTCACTATTATTTTCATTCAAATTAGCATAAACATCGGTGGTGGTTATAATTTCATAATCATCTGCGATAATTGTTATTGCTCCATGTCCAATACCGGCACTTGTTCCAATTGCAATATCGCAATCACTTAATTTTTTCACGGCTTGTGCCATGATTTTACTTATCTTTTTATCCCCTTCTTCATCATAAACTTTTATATTTTTAATTAGGTTTTTTGGTTTTGGGGGGTTTTTTACATTCAATATTTTTTTAACACCTTCAATGGTGGGAATAAATAAACTGCAGGTCACACTAATCTCCGCATAGTTAAAATCTCCAAATTTTTTTGGATTTTTAACATATTCATTTCCGAAATTTCCTTCATAGTTTTGTGCTATTGAATGTAGTTCTCTTCCTATTTTTCCTTGAGTAAAACATTCAGCTGTTGCTATTTTTATCATTAATATCTCTCAATTCTTTTAATGCAGCCATTGTAATTATATTTGCAACTTCATCTAATGTATATGGAGTCACAGGTTCATTATCCCTAATTAATTTATTTGTTGTTAAAACTAAATGATTTTCAATTATTCCTTGTGCTCTTAATTCTTCAATAGCAGGATTATTTGTGTCATATTCGGAAATGTCTTTGATTTCTATGTTTTCATTTCCAAACCCAAATATTCCTGCAGTTCCAATTGTTACAGAACCCTGTTTGTGAGCATGTTTAACAATTTTTGAAGCTGTAGGGATTGTATTTCCGCCAGCTATTACGATAATTACAACATCTCCTTTAATTAAATCAATGTTTTCATCAGTTATATATTCGGGATAACTTATTATCTTCCTAAAATTTTCATCGTGTGTACAGAGTCTTTTTACAAAGTCCGGCTTTTTTTCTCCGATTTCTGCTCCATAAAGTGTGAAAATAACGTCTCCTCCGGATATTTCTTGCCCATCAAAAACACCAATTGTTTTTGGTCCTCCTCTATGGACTTGCATTAAGTTTATAGCTATTCTTAAACCTAATCGTCCGGATCCAATAATGTCTATACGTCCTTTTGGAACTTGTAAATCTTCCATTTTTTGTATTTCATCGTTTGTCATTCTATCACTTCAATAGGGGGTTCATTAATTATTTCATTATCTATGTTTAACTTGTCTATTAATTTTTTTAAATATATTAATCCGGGAATCTCACTTTCATGGTGTCCTAAATCTATTAAAGTTATTCCTAAATTTTTTGCCAGAATTGCGCTTTCATGAGTTAAATCTCCAGAAATTATAATGTTTAAATTTTTATTTTTGGCCAACTTAATATAATTTGGATTTTTTAAACCAAAACCTGAAATTATAGCAATTTTTTCAATTTTTTCTTCATCATTTAATTTGTTAACAATTCTAGATGTTTTAAAATTCTTAAAAATTATTTTTTTCATTTGTAAAAAGTTATAGTTGGATTTACATATTCTTCCAATTCTTGTTTCACAATCAAAATAATCGATAACTTTTAAATTTAATGTATCGGCCAATGCTTCGTTAGCACCGCCTATTATAATGTCCCAATTTGAATGAATGGTATATGTTGGATTTTTTGGTTTAAATAATGGGGGATGGTGTGTAATATTTAAAGTATTTTCACAATATTCATCAAATTCTAGAATCAAATCCATATATATTTTTATCTGATTGATTTCCTGGTTTAAATTATAATCATCTTGAAGTCCAACATTATCGTTAGGAAGAGCCAGTTCTTTTGGAATTTCTTTTTCTAAAAATTCAATAATCGCTTTGAGTTTCATCTAAATCATTTTTGATTCAATTTTATTTAATTCATCTGAAATAATTTCATCACAGTCAAATGGACTTATTGTTGATACTTTAATTGCTTTATTATCAATTAGTTCTTCGAATTTTTTAATATTTTTTTGTTTAAAAATCACTTCTTCAAAAAATCCCATTTCACATGCACTATAAAGCACACCTTTATTTCTAAGGCATTTATTTAGCACATCTGTTAAAACACCAATTGTCAATGTCATTGTTCCTGAAGTTTTAGTATTTATTCCGGTTGTTTTTATAATGGCTTTATTAGGTGATTTAACTACTTCTAATCTTTGATGGATATTATTTTTATTTTTTAGAAGTTCATCGTTGTCTTCTGCAACAGGATCTTCTATTATAAATGCTTTAACATTAAATTTTGAGGATTTTTCAACATCTAATCCACCAAAACCTGTAGTATCAATTACAACATCTCCAGAGTAAATCAAATTTAAATCTGATGAGAATTTAATCTTATTTTTTAATTCACCACCAATTTGAGTATACAATAACTCTTCAAGGTGAGGATATATATCAATTAATAAAATATTGTTATATTTTTCACTTAATTTTTTAACAATTCCTAAACCAGTTAAATATGTTCCAATAACAATTATTTTAATGTCTTCATCAAAATCTAAATTTTCAATATAATCATAAACAGCATTTGACTTTTTTAAGATAATGGTATTAAATATATCTTTTATTTTAGTTTCAGATTTTATTGTTAACACTTCTGAGGTTATTCCAGTATCAATATCCATATTACAACCTTTTAAAACCAATTTTTTCTAGTGCTTCGCATGCTTCTTCATAAACTGCTTGTTCAATTGATTTTTGATGAATAATATGTGATGGTGAAGTTCCCGCAGTCAATATTCTTCCTTTATTATCTATAAATATGAGCAATGAACCAGATCCAGGAATTCCTAAACGTCCTCTAGCTATTATTAAATCTGCGTCACTTTGATCGAGAGCCATATATGCTTTTGCAAGTGCAGGAATTCTACTTGTATCTGCAGTATTTGTATTAATTTGAAGTATTTCGGCTTGAGGTAATCCATAATCACTTAAAACTTCATTTAAGACTTCCACTTTAATTCCATTTTTATTCGGAACGTATATTTTCTTTGCATTTTTAATATACTCTTGAATCTCATTTAATTCTTCAAAAGTATCTCCCATTCTAGTATTATTTCTAGATTCTTCAAATGCATTTTTTATCATTCTTTCAAATGCCATAATATCATATCTTAAAAAAAGAGATTAAATAGTTTGAGGTATTAAACCTAACTTTTCAATTACATTTACTACTTCGGTGTAATTTCCATATCTAGGTGAACCTACGCCTTTTACTTCTAGAGGGTAATTATCAGCAATTACAGTTGCTAGATTATTTGCTCCTGCTTTAAGAGAATATTCTACATTTTCAGGTCCAACAGTTGGTGTGGGCATTGTAATTCTAATTGTTGGATACATAATGCGTGTAATAGCAACTATTTTCAATTGTTCTTTCAATGGAAAAGCCGGATGATTAGCCATCGGGGTGTCTTCATAAGGATTAAAACCCATTATAGGAATTTCTTCTAGGGTTTTAAAGGTGCCTAAGAAACGTAAATGTTTAATTCTATCTTCTGGACTTTCACCAATACCTAATAGTAATCCTGAAGATAAATTAATCCCTGCTTCACAAACTCTTTCACAGGTTTCAATTCTTTGAGCTAATGAATCGCCAGGCTTAACCTTTTTAAATACTTCTTCATTAATAGTTTCCAAATTGCAACAAATTGTATCTGCTCCGAGTTCAGCAAGTTTATCGATAGATTTTGGGGTTAAATCTCCTCCAACATTCACTAGTATTTCTAGATTAGTATTTTCTTTAACGATTCTGCAAGCATTTATTGCTTGTTTTCCTTTGTAACCATATCCTCCAGAACAGCTTACACGAGGAATATGTGCATCTGTTATAGAGATTACTGCTTTTAAAATTTCTTCATCAGATTTATAAAATGCATTATAATAACCTTTAGAAGAAGTTTCTTCAGCAAATCCACAATATCCACATCTCGGTTGAATTTGGCATTTATTTGTAATATGGACTGTGGATGTCAATTTTATTGTTTTTGATTGTTTGTCTCTTATTTCAGCAGCAATTTTGAATAACTTATCTAAATTTTCATCATCATCTATTCTTAATAACTCTAAAAATTCTTCATCGCTTAAGTCTTTCCCTTCTTTTGCTCTTTCTAAAATTCTATCAATCAATTTAACACCATATTTAAAAATAAATAACTTATTTTTTAATAGCTAATTTGACTCAGCCATTAAAAAATAAGTTAAAAATGTTGATTAAAAATCAACAAATAACTTATTTAAACGTGTTTATTCTTCTTTACCTAAGTAATCTAATACAGTAGGTACGATTTCTGCTAATGATCCGAAGTTCATTGAGTCAGCAGTACCTAATAATGCAGCAGGGTTTAAAGCATCATCCATTTTGTCAATACCTTCATCTTGCATTAATTTAGTTACATTAGTTAAAGCTTCGTTTGCCATCATTTGAGCGAATCCAGCAGGAGCGCCTAAAATTTGGGTAACAGTGTCTCTGTAAGCTAAGATACCTGCGTAGGTAATAGCGGTAACTGCGGAACACATGTCACATACAGGACCAACCATATTAGCTGGTAAGGTGAATGCAGATCCTCTTGCTTTTTGACCTAAGTCCATTAAAGTGTCGATGGAAGCTTGGTCTGCGAAACCTTCTGCAATGTAAACTTGTCCTTTCATTTCAGGTACAGCACCTGGGTGGTAGGAAGCTACGTTCACATTTTTACCTAAGTCTTCGAAAATTTTGTTTAATCCAGGAGTTGGAATAGTACATGCGTGGGTTACGATTGCACCGTCTTTAATGTCATCAGCGAAGTTTTTGATGATGTCAGGTTGCATACCTCCTTCTGGTAACCAGGTCATTACCCAGTCAGCGTCAGCTACTGCTTCTGAATCATCAGTAGTACATTTCATTCCTAAGTCTTCTGGGTGGGTAAAGTGAATAGCACCTTTAGCTGGTTTTGGTACGGTTTCAGCTAATTCATTTACTTTTGCTCTGATAGCAGGCATTACATCTTCAGGATTTCCTGCTTTGTGTGCTGCGATTACTTCTGCGTAATCGAAGTCATCTACTACAGTGAATTCTCCGTCAAATATTGGGTCGGATACTACTACTTCATCTACACCTGCTAATTCTAATAATTCTGCACCCATTTCAATAGTGGAGTGGGTCATAGAAATGTTTTCTTTTCCGGTTGCATCTGCAACTTTACAAGCTCTTGCGAAGTTGGTAATTCCACTTGCAGCGTGTGTTCTGTAACATCCTGCACCTAAAATTGCTACTTTCATTTTTTTATCTCCTTTTTTATTTTGGCTTCCTAATTTTTCTTTTAATTTAGAAAGAACCATTTTTATATCTCCTTTAAGGTATTTTTCATCTTTCTTTTTTTTAAAAAATTCCGAAAGATTGTTACTACAATGTTATTATAAAAACGTATGTTTTTATTATTGTTAGACATATTTTTCATCGGTAGTTAAACATGTAGTAATAATTTTATTTAAATTCTTACTACTATTTAAATATTTATACGTGGCTTTAAATTAGTATTACTTATCATTAAATTTATTAGTTTAAGTAATACCGGTATTACTTTTTTATTTATTTGATTAAAAAAGTATTACTTTTATTTTTTTGATTTTACTTATTTTTAAGAGTTTTTTGGTATGCCTAAAACGAAAGATTTTTATTTAATATTTCACTGAAATAATTATATAATAAACACGGATTTAATGGGGATATTATATGTATGATTTAATTAAACAAGCAGTTCATGATGATGATGCAGCAATTGAGTTATCAAAAATTGAAAATAAAGATGTAACTACTGTTGTCGATGCAATTTCAGAGTTATCTTTAGAAGACACTATGAAATTGGGAATGCAATTTAAACGATTTCCATTGGGTTGTGATTTAACAGAGGTTGTTGTTGGAACTTGTGCATCTGATTTAGAATTAAAAGATTTGCTTGGAAATTGTAGATTAGCAGATATGATTGGGGCCCCAATTCATATATGCGCTTATGCATTTTCAGATATTGCTGAAAGTCAGGGTATGAGAGGAATTGAAGTAATGAAAAAGGTTCATGAAATTGTTGATGTTCCCCTTGATTTAGATCATTTTGGTGAAAACGGTCCGATGAGACTTCCTAAAAATATTAGTGGATGCGGTGGGGAATGCTATAAAAAAGGTCCTGCATATACAGAGTGTCCTCGTGGAAGAATACATGAAAGATTAATCGATAAAGAAAAAGAAGAGACTCCTGATAAATTGGATTGGATTAATTTATCTTCATCTGTTGCTGTTAATGTTACTTCAGAACAAACTGGGGATGGTCATGCAGCTCCATTAAGAGAAGCAATTGACATTGCAAACCTGGCTAAAGAATATAATAAGGGTCTAGAATCTATCATGTTTGTCGGTGATGGTTACGATGAAGTAATCACAGGTTTTGAAAAATCCATTGAAATTGGGGCAGACATTATTGTTGTTGAAGGTGGACCTTTTAATCGTTGTGAAAATACTACAGAATCATTTGCAAAAACCATTGCCGCAGCTAGAATTTTATCTCCAGGAAAAGTTGTTGCAACTAATGGGGCTTACGAGCATGAAGTGCGTGCAGGTCTTAGATCTGGTTTAAATATTGTTATTACTGGTTTTCCAAAAAATCATCATGGATACATGTGTGGATTTGAGCCGGGAACTGCAAGAAGGGGCAAATTTGGTCTTCCAAGAGTCATTCAAATAATCAATGAAGAATTCCCTAATAGGGGTTTTCCAGTTCAAAAACATGATTTGCTTGCATTAGCCACTGCAGTTAAGATTGCTGGGCCAGATTACATCTATCCAAATAAAATTGGTAAATATGCTGTTGGAGATGCCCATTGGGCGACATTAATTAATTCTAGAATGTATGAAAATATTAATCTCAAATATTCTTTAGATGAAATAGTCAACACTGCTCAAGGTAATACTATTGCATTGCATGGTGCCAGGTTCATATCTTGGGTTTTAGCTAAGGAATTGGATAAACAAGTTGATGAAATAATTATATCAGACACGGACCCTTGGGTACAAAGTATTACTGTTGATAATTTGCAAGAGGAATTAAATGCTACAATTATTCCTGCAAAAGATGACGTTTCAGCTTCTAATGAAGCAGATTTTTCCATCGCTTCATCAACAATGTTTTCTGTTAAAGAAAATATTTTAAAGAAAGTTCCTAATGCATTACCATTAATTTAGCAGTAGTGCATTTTTTCATTTTTTTTATTCAGAATGATTCAATCTTAAAGTTTATTACTGTGAAAAATAATATGATTATATTGCATTTATTAAATATTAATTTTTTCAGGTGATAATTTGAATCATTCAAAAATCATTTTAGTAGCATTTATTTCAGCTTTTGTCGCAATAACAACTGCTGTATTGGGTGTTACAGGTACTATCATTGGATCAGTTTTATCCTCAGTTCTTTATAATGTACTTTCAGAAGCATTAGAAAAACCTGTTGGTAAATCTAAGTTTTCAACTAATTTTGAATGGGATATAGCTTATGTGTTTCCATTGATTGTAATCTTAATCATTCAACTGATGTTGATTTTTGCATTTTTATCTGAATGGGGATTATTGCCAAAAATATTTTTAAGAATTTATTTATCTATTCAAGGTGTTGCATCAAATAACTTGTATAGGGTTTTAGGATTCTCATTAATTGTTATGAGTGTTTATCCTTTCATTTTGAAAAGGGATATCGTTAAAAAAACAGACGGATTATTAATATTAGTTGTTGGTTTAATCTTTTTAGTGAAAGGATTTTCAGATGTAGGTAGTGCTGCATCTACAACTTTTGATTTAATGTATGATTTCATGGATTTTCCATTGGCAATCGTAGCATTCTTTGTATTGGGTCATGTTATTAAAAATATTATTACATCAGCCAGATCTTCTGAAAAAGAGTTCAATATAATAAGACATTCAATAAGCGAAAAAGACTTCGATGATTGGGAATTGAAAGATATTCATCGTAAGAAAGATAGTAGGAATTTGGATGATTTGGAATTGAAAGAAGTGTCTAAAAAGAAATATTTTAATCAAAATAGAAAACAAAGTTCTAGAAATAGAAAGCAAAATTCTAGAAATAGAAAACAAAGTTCTAGGGATAGAAAACAAAATACTGTGAACACTCATCAAAACAGTAAAATAAACGAATCAATTAATGGAATACATTTTGAATCTAATGATTTGCTAGATGATTATAAAAAATAGATTAATATGGCTAAAAAAAATAAAACGTTAAAGGATATCTTGGATTTAATCTTATATGAAAATCCAGCTACTCAGGATGAGATTGCAGAACGTTTAGGCATATCCCGTAGGTATGTAACTCAATTAATTCAACCATTAGTTAAAGAGGGTTCAATTAAACGTGCTTATATGATTGATTTAAAAAGCTACGAAGAAATTGCTGAATCATTAGGGGGATATGTCGCTCCGAGAGATACGTCCGGTAATGTTATACTTAATGATATGTTGTCTAATATGGCTAAACATGTTCATTCTCAACTTGAAACATCTTTTGATGCTATTTTGGAATATGATGAAGATAAAGCCGAAAAAGCTCTAGAAATGGATTATGCTACAAACAACATGGTTGAAAAAATAAGAACGTCTGTTGAAACTATTGCAAGTATTGATCAACATTCGGAGTTTTCTAAATCTATTTTATATACGGAAGTGGCTTATGATTTAGAGCGTATTGGAGATTACTGTGGACACATTGCAAAATTTGTTATCAATGATATTTATGAAGTCAATGAATCTATTCTTAAAAAATTAAAGAAAATGCATAAAACTGCTCAAAAAATGATTCGTTTATCAATGCTTGCTTTTCTTGAAGGTCGTACAGAATTAAAAGATGATATTATGGAGTTAGAGGAGTCTATTCATATTCTTCAATCAAAATCAATCAACTTAATAGCTACTCAAATGGCCGAAAGTTCATTTGATGAAAAAGAACGTTCTAGCTATTTCATTTATTTATTTAGGGTTATTAAGGCGTTTGAAAGGATTGGCGATATTTCAGTTGAGATTAGAGATGTTGCCATAGAATTTCATGAAAATATTCCAAGACCAACAACTCCTCGTTCATTTAGATAAGAAAATAAATCTAATTATCATAAAGTCTTCCAGTTGCATGTCTATCTGCCCAACATTGGATGCAAACTCCAATAGGCAAACCTGCAGTATGGGTATGAGCTTTTAGTATTTTTACATCTAATGTGGTTGTTTTACCACCAAGACCCATTGGTCCAATTCCGGATGCATTAATTTCTTTTAAAATTTCTTCTTCTAATTCAGCTATTTCCGGATCAGGATTTCGCTCACCGATTTTACCGAGCAATGCCTTTTTACCTAGTTTCAAACATAAATCGGATGTTCCTCCAATACCAACGCCTACGACTGTTGGAGGGCAAGGTTTTCCTTTTGCTTTTAAGACAGATTCTACAACAAATTCTTTAATTCCTTCAATACCTTCAGCAGGCAATGCCATTTTTAAAGCATTATTGTTTTCTGAACCGAATCCCTTAGGTAAAATGGTTATTTCAAGATAATTTTCATCAATTAATTCAATGTCTATTGGAGGGATGTAATCTCCAACATTGATGTTTGTATTCTTTCTAGATAGGGGATCTACAATATTTGGTCTAATTGGAACTTCTTTTGTTGCTTTTTCAATTCCTTCTTCAATTCCCTGACGCAGGTTTTCAACTTCTACATTCCCAAGTTTTACAAAAACTACGGGCAGACCTGTATCTTGGCACATTGGAATACCTTTTTCTTCAGCAAGTTCAATATTTTTTAAAATGGCTTCAATATTTAACTTGGCCAAGTCATGTTCCTCAACTTTAAGTGCGTCTTCAAGCGATTTCTTTACATCATCACCAAGAACGATAACTGCTTCCTTGTAAAGTTCATAAACTTTGTCTCTAATAACATCTTTAGTAATCAAAATAAAAACCCTATAAAATTTAATTAATAATATTTTTGATTTTAAAAGATTATAAATATTTTTGAAAATTAGTTAATTTTAATAATGCCTATTGGGCAAACATCAACACATTGTTTGCACTTATCACATTTTTTTGAATCAATAGTGATAGCTCCGCCTAATACTTTTATTGCATTATTTGGACATTTTTTTAAGCATGGTGCTTCGGTTGGTGTACAGTTCATACAAAATAAAGAAGGTGTGTCAACTTCTTTGAGTTGACAATCACTTTCACAAGTTGTACAATTTAAACAATTCATAGAATTTTTCCTATTCATCTAAAACAAGTCTTGCTCTTGCTTGACTTGTAATGAAGTGAACAAATCCGCCTTGTTTACTGTCAGGTTCATATAATCCTGCAAGTTTAGCAATGAATTTCTCTTGATTTTTAGCTTTAACTTTTTTAGGATCAACAATAGAAATGGCTCTTTTAGTACATGCTTTAATACATGCAGGACCTTCTTCCCTGTCAGCACAAAGGTCACATTTCTCAGCGATACTTGCAGTATATGTCATTGCACCGAATGGACAAACCATTACACATAATCCGCAACCAATACATTTTTCAGTGTCTACTTTTTCATCACTAATCGCATCAGTTGGACAGATTTTGATACATGGTGCACTTTCACAGTGTTGACATACAATACCATAGAAGGAGGAATCATGTTCTATGATTTTTATTCTAGGTGATGCATGAATAGAGTCACACATGTTCTCACAATTGAGACATCCATCACATATATTACTATTTACGGAAATTTTTTCCATAGTTTACCTCCTATAATCCTAATTCTTCACACTGAGCGTCGACATATTTTTGTATTTTTTCTATTTGTTCATCATCTAAGTGTTTGAATCTTTTTTGTTGTGATAAATAATCTTTTACAGGTTTCCTTTCTTCAGGAGTAAAAGTAATTTTAAATTCACCGTTTTCAATTTCGTATAATATCCAAGATCCAGTTTCTACAGCTAATCTACCCATTTCAATTGTTCTAGCAGGGTCATATCCCCAACCAGTAGTACATGGTTGTTGTAAGTGTATATATGCAGGCCCTTTTGTTTCAGCCGCTTTTTTGACTTTGTTAACATAATCTTCTGGGTATGCGATTGATGCTGTAGCCACATAAGGAATTCCATGAGCTGCCATAATCATAGGCATATCTTTTTTAGGTTTGTCTTCTCCGAAACTTGCTGAACCTTTTGGTGAAGTTGTAGTACTTGCACCGTATGGTGTTGCTCCACTTCTTTGAATACCTGTATTCATATATGCTTCATTATCATAACAGATGTAGGTCATGTTGTGTCCTCTTTCCATAGCTCCTGAAAGGGATTGTAACCCAATATCTACAGTTCCCCCGTCACCACCGAAAGCAACTACATTAACATCGTCTTTTCCTTGTATTCTTAATGCAGCTTCTACACCAGAAGCAACAGCACCTGAGTTTTCAAATGCTACGTGAATAAATGGGATTTCCCATGAACTTTCCGGGTACGGTGTAGTCATTACTTCAAGACAACCAGTAGCAGAAATAGCTACAGTGTTTTCGCCTAAAGCATTAAGAGCAAGTTTTACAGCAATTGATGCTCCACAACCAGCACAACCTCTGTGTCCTGGTGCTAATAAATTTTTATCAGGTATATCTACCATATCTATTCCTCCTTAAGTCCGAGCCATGTGACATCTTTTTCTGGCGCTTTTGTTTTTTCATATGCTTCTATGATGTATTCAGGGATGATGTCTCTTCCACCTAAACCTGCGATAAATCCATAAATTTCTTTATCGATTTTAACTTTCATGTCTGCATAAAGTGCTCCACCAATTCCAAAGGAGAAGTTTTTATCAATAACTGCTATTTTATCACAGTTTTTAACTGCTTCTGTTATTGCTTCAACAGGGAATGGTCTGTATGCTCTAATTTTAAGTAAACCTACTTTTTCACCTTTTTCTCTTAATTGGTCTACTATTACTCTAATACTACTACAAAGTGAACCCATTGCAACAAATATTATTTCTGCATCTTCTGTTTTGTATGGTTCAACAAGACCATATTTTCTTCCGAAGATTTCTGCAAATTCATCACAAGTTTTTTGAATAACTTCAATTGAATTATCCATTGCAACTTCCATGGCATATCTTGCTTCAGTATAATAATCTGGAGAAGCAAAGTTACCAATAGACATTGGTTCTTTAGGATCAAGATATGCATGTTCAGGAACATATGGAGGTAAGAATTCATCTACACTTTCTTGATCTGGAATTTCTACCGGTTCAACTGTGTGTGTTAAAATAAATCCATCTAAACATACCATTGATGGAAGTAATACATCAGGATTTTCTGAAATTTTATAAGCCATTAAAGTGGTATCTAATGCTTCTTGAGCGTTTTCAACATAAATTTGTAACCATCCTGCATCTCTTTGTGCAATGGAATCTTGTTGGTCATTCCAAATGTTTAATGGTGCAGAAATCGCTCTGTTTGCATCAGCCAATACGAATGGAGTTCTCATACCTGCTGCAGCATATAAAATTTCGTGCATTAACATTAATCCTTGTGAAGATGTTGCTGTAAATACCCTTACTCCAGCACCACTAGCTCCAACAGCAGCACTTATTGCACTGTGTTCAGATTCTACTTTTACATATTTAGCATCAATTTTTTCATCAGCAACATATTGTGCTAAATATTCTGAAATTGTAGTTTGTGGAGTAATTGGATAAACGGGAATAACTTTTGGTTTAGCTAATCTAACAGCTTCTGCAACTGCTTTATTTGAGGTCATTACTTCTTTTACCATTTCATCACTCTCTTTATTCTTTTACCATTTCGATTGCATCGGAAGGACACTCATATGCACAAATTCCGCATCCTTTACAGTAATCGTAATCAATATCATGTTGTTTGTTTATACTGGCATCTGGACAGAAGAGAATACAATTATCACAATCAATACATTTTTCTTTATCTAAAATTGGTTTAAAAGTTCTCCAACTTCCAGTTTTATTATTTTTACTATTGCCGGGGTTTTTAATTACACATCCTATACTTACCATATTAATCACCCTCATCCCATATCATAAGCTTTTTTTGTAGCTTCTACATTTAGTTCTCCAACTTTTCCTGGGAACGTTTCTTTAATCACTTCAAGAAGTGATTCAATAGTTACTGCTTGGGTTTTCTTAGCAAAATATCCTAAAATAATAGTATTTACAATGTTACGACCTAACATGTCTAATGCAATTCCGGTCGCATCAATACTGTAAACTTCATGTTCTCCGCTACCTTCAAAACTTTCTGTATTGATGGTAACTTCAGTATTGTCTTTAATTCCTGCAAATACATCCACTACATTTAATAATCCGTCATCTAGAACTAATACATAGTCTGGATTATATACTTGATATCTCAAATCAATAGGCTTATCATCAATTCTTGTGAAAGCCATAACTGGAGCCCCTCTACGTTCAACTCCAAAGAATGGAAAAGCTTGGGAATAATTGCCGTCTTTAAATGCTGCTTTAGCCAAAATTTCAGCAGCGGTTACGGCTCCTTGTCCGCCTCTTCCATGAAAACGAATTTCAATCATTAAATTTCCTCCATATATTTATCATGTATAATCATTATAAATTACAAAATATATAAATCTTATGTTATATTTTAATTTTACAATATTTTTGTTTAATTTTTAATCTATTTTTGGTTTATTTCATGTAAATCTTTCAATATTTGTCTTTATGCCTAATAAAGAAATATTAAACCGTTTTTATTAGTTAAAATAATTTTTAACAATGCATACATTTTCAAAGATTTAATATAATATAAATATATATAATATATTAATCGAGGAGTTAATATGAAAGTTTTAATTATTACTGGGGATTTAGCTTATCCATTAATTAAAAATGTTGTTAAAGATTCTAGTGAGGATGTAATTGTTCATATTGCAGACACACAAGTTGCCGCATTTTTAACTCCTAGGATGATTATAAATGAAGTAAAAACTAATTTTGCAGATCAATTAGATGAAATTGATTTAATTTTAGTCCCGGGTTTAATTAAAAAAGGCACTCGAGAAATCACAAAAGAGCTTGGGATACCAACATTTAAAGGCTCAACTGATGGTGCTGATTTATTGATGGTTCTGAATTTAATTGAAAACATTCAATTGTCTGAAGATAAGCCTGCAGATAAATTAATTGAAGAAGAAAAGAGAAAAGAAGCATTTAAAATAATCGATGACTTTGAAAATGATGAGGAAAATGTCGAAAAACTTCTTCAAAAACCGAATAATATAATGATTGGAAAATTGCCTGTCGGCGAAGATTTCCCTATGAGGGTATTGGCCGAGATTGCAAATGCTCCATTTCTATCAAAAGAGGCCTTAATCAATAAATGCCAATATTTTGTTGATTGCGGAGCGGACATGATTGATATAGGTATGGCTGCAGGTGAAGATTTTTCAGATAAGGTCCCTGAGTTAATTGACACGTTAAGGCCAATTGTTGGTGATAGGCCACTAAGTATTGATACATTAAATGCTAAAGAAATTAAAGTTGCTGCAGAACATGGTATTGATTTTGTTTTAAGTCTTGATTTGGGTAATCAGTCTGAAATTGCTCCTTTGCTCAAAGAAAAAGGTATTCCTGCAGTATTGCTTCCAACTAATTTCACAGAGGGAATCACACCTAAAACTCCTGAAGAGAGAATTGAATTCATGAATCAATTAATTGAAGATACTGATGGATTGAACTATGTTGCGGACATGATTCTGGATCCAGTTAACAGTGCAAGTATTGTCGAATCTATTTTGGCATGTAGAGAATTCCATAAAATTAACAAAGCACCAATGTTTTTCGGTGTAGGAAATGTCACGGAGTTAATGGATGCTGATTCTGGTGGTGTTAATGTTCTTCTTGCAGGAATTGGAATGGAACTTGGTGTAAGCATATTATTTACTCCTGAAGAAAGTGGAAAAACAAGGGGAAGTGTTTATGAACTTGCTACCGCATCAAAAATGATGTTTCTTGCAAAACATAGGAAATCCATTCCGAAAGACTTGGGAATTAACATGGTTGCGTTTAAAGATAAGCACAAAAGAAATGACATTATTGAAAATGAGTTAAACGGGATTCCGCAGGCGGAAATTTCAAAACCGTTAAAGTTCATTCGTGATAAGGCAGGCAGTTTTAGAATTAGTGTTGATTATGGGACTACTGTCGGCGAAAGCAGAATTATCGCTACTCACTTTAAGAAAAATAATGCTGATTTGGTTATCATAGGACGAACTGCTAAAGAAGTCTATGAAGAAATAATAAAAAAAGAATTAGTTACCAGGATGGAGCATGCTGCTTATTTAGGTAGTGAACTTCAAAAAGCAGAAATCGCCATGATTACTGGTAAAGAATATGTGCAGGATTTCGAGTTGTTCAAAAATCCTGATCAGTTTAAATATTAATTTTTATTTATTCGGGCTCTACAATATCAATAACACCAGATGAATGACTATTAGAACTTGAACTGCCGCCACTACTTGATGAACTAGAACCTCCTGATGAGTAATAGGAATTACTACTTCTACTACTTGATGAACTAGAACTAGCTGGTGATGAATGAGAATTACTACTTCCTGAACCAGAAGAGCCAGTAGTATTTGCAGGGACCGATACTAAATTTGTTGTATTATTATTGTCCGTATTATTAACATCAGTCAAATTGTTTGTTACATTATCGATATTGAATGTATAAACAAATGCACCCATAGTTAATACAATTATCACTACTAATATAATTAAGATAATGATATTATCAAACTTCATAATATCCTCCAAATTTATTAATCTGTTATATAATATTTATTTTAATCTATATATAACTCTTTCCAATATCTTTTATAGTTTAAGTAAAGTTTAAATTAAATCTATTATATAATTTAATTAAGAAAATATAAAATGGTGTTTGACTTTGCAAAGTGATGAAATAACTATTAAGGATATAGATAAATATCTCATAGGTGAGAAATATGTTTCTAATAAGGAAATTTCCACGACAGTATATTTATCTTTTTTATTGTGTAAACCAATGTTAATTGAAGGGCCTCCGGGTGTCGGTAAAACCGAATTGGCAAAAGTCATTGCTAAATCTTTTGATAGGGATTTTTTCAGAATACAATGTTATGAAGGAATCACTTTTGAACAAATTGTTGGTGAATGGAATTACCAAAAACAATTATTGCACTTAGAAGCCGCTAAAAAAGAGTCTTTTAATGAAGAGACAATTTTTGAAGAGGAATATTTTATCAGAAGATCACTTTTAAATGCTTTTTTAAATGAAAAGGATTCAGTTTTACTCATTGATGAAATTGATAAAGCGGATGAGGAAGTTGAAAGTTTTCTCTTGCAAGCGCTGGGCGAACAGGAAATTACAATAAACGATTTAGGAACATTCAAATTACAAAATGATTTGATTGTAATTTTAACTTCCAACTCTCAAAGATCTTTACTTGACGAAACTAAAGACAGATGTTTGTTCTTATATATCCCATATCCGTCTGTCGAAAGGGAAATCGAAATAGTAAAATCCAAAATTCCTGATGCTGATGAGGATACGATTTCAAAAGTCGTTAAAATAGTTCATGAAATAAGGAACCTTAATTTACTTAAAAAGCCTTCTGTAAGGGGTACTGTGGATTGGGTCAAGTCAGTTTCACATCTAAAAGCCAGAAATACCAATGAAGCTATGAAGGAAAGTATTGGTGTAGCCATTAAAAATGAAAGTGATAAAAAACGTGTTATTAAAGATATCCTAGATAAGGATTACTAAAATGATTTCCAAAATAGTTAATTTATCTAATCGGTTAAGACAGGAAGGACTGCCTGTAAGTATTAGAAGTACTTATTCTGCAAGTGAAGTTTATTTTCAACTTGGTGAAGCAGACAGGGATTTGCTTAGAACTGCTCTAAGAGCCATTTATGTTAAGGATAGGTACGACATCCCTAAATTTAATAAAATTTTTGAAGAAATTTTCAAAAAAGAAAAGGAAGAAACTGAATTGGATGAAATCCAAAAGAGAAGTGATGCTTATAGGGGCAGAGGTCCAAAATCTAATAGGTATATTATTAAAAAGCAGAATGACACTTTTGGAAAAATACAAAAAGAAAAAATTAATAATGAAAAGTTAAGAATGTTATCTGGTCAGCCATTGCTGGATGAAGTTAAGGAACTTGAACGTGATGGGGAACTGATGAACAAAGATTTGACTAAACTTAACAGGTTTGATCCAAGAATGCTTGAGATTTGCCAAAGATTAGGTAGAAGAATTGCCAATAAACGTTCAAGACGTAAATTCAGAACCAATTCTAATAAAATTGATATGCGCAGAACTATTAGGGCAAATTTAAAATATGGTGGAATTCCAGTCGAGCTTGTAAAGGCAAAGCCAAGGCCTCATAAAAACGAACATTTGTTTTTAAATGACATTAGTGGGTCTTGTGAATGGATTAGTAGTTGGTTTTTCATGTTAATGTTTTCAGCTCAAACGGCATTTAAGCATTCAAGAACCTTTGAATTTGATAATAAGGTTATTGAAACTACCGAAGCACTTAATGAAGAATATTTGATTGATTCATTCGTAAAAGTTAAAGACCTCAGAGTAAAGAATATGATGATTCACGGAACATCGGACATGTATCATGCATTTAAGCAGTTTCAAGAAAAAGCAAATCTTAGCAATAAATCTTATGTAATCATGTTAACGGATTGCAGAGACTGGGCAGGACCTAAACAAAATGGAGTTCCTGCGAGTGTACATCTGGTTGAAGAAATGGTTCGTGACTCCAAAAAAGTCGTAATTTTAAATCCTGAAGATAGAAATAAGTGGGATGTTGTTGATAGTTGTGTTTCACTTTATATGGATGCGGGAGCACAAGTTTTTGAAGTTAATACTCTTAATCAATTAGCTCAGTTTGTAGAGCAAATGTAGGTGAAAGATATGGATTGTACCAAATGTGGTAATCCTCATGTTATTATTAAAAGAGAGCAATCAGGACAATACTTATGTAAAGATTGCTTCATCGAATCGATAGAGAAAAAGGTTATTAAAACAATTAGAAAAGAAAAATTATTGGATAAAGGTGACAAAGTTTTAGTAGCACTTTCTGGTGGAAAGGATAGTGTCACTGCTCTTGAAATTCTAAATTCATTTAGAAAGATGAATATTATAGACATCTGTGCAGTAACAGTGGATGAAGGAATAGACAACTACCGCCAGGATGGTGTTGATATAGCCATTAGGCATGCTCAAAGATTAGGCATCGAGCATAAGGTAGTTTCACTAAAAGACACTTACGGCATTACATTGGATGAAATAATGGAAAAACCTAATCATAAGGGATCATGTTCCTACTGTGGAGTCTTTAGAAGGACCATTATTAACAAAGCTGCTCGTGAAATGGGCGCTACAAAAATCGCAACAGGCCATAATTTAGATGATGAAGTTCAGGCGATAATGATGAATTACCTGGAAGGGAATACTGATAATCTAACTAAATTGGGTCCAAAAACTGAATCAAAAGCTGAAGAATTCACAGTTAAAATTAAACCTTTAAGAGAAATCCCTGAACGTGAAATAGGTTTATATGTTGTTGCAAAAGACCTTGAAGTACACTTTGCAAGTTGTCCATATGCACAACAGTCATTTAGGGGAGAAATTTCAGATGTAATAAACCAATTGTGTGAATCACATCCAACTTTGAAATACTCAACTCTTAGAGGGTATGATAAAATCAGAAAAGCATTAAAGGATGATTTTAAAAAGAAATATGATCATGGAAGATGTGAAAAATGTGGTGAACCTGCAGCAAATAGATTATGCAAGGCATGTTCATTTTTAGAAGAATTGGCTGGTGATTAAATGACATTTACATTAAAATATAAAGATACTTTAGAAGAAAAAGAAATACCCAATGATAATTATTCAATAAAAGATCTAATAAATGAATTAGGATTATCTGCCCAAACGGTCGTATCTAAACAAAACGGCGAGTTGGTTATAGAGGATACTATTATTCAAGATGGCGATGAAATTCAATTGGTTCAAATTATATATGGTGGTTAGGCTTGAAAATTAGTTATGAATGTGGAGCATGCTTTTTAAGACAAGCTCGCGAAGCTATGGATTTGGCAACAGATGATGAAGACTTAAAGATTGAAATTACAAATGATATCTTTAATTTTTTAAGTTCCACATTTAAAAAAGGAACTAATTCTAATAAGACGGGCTCTTATATGCACAATCTCATAAAAGAGAAAACCAATTGTAAAGACCCATATAGAAACGAGAAAAAACTGGGTAATGAAATAGCAATCAAATACTTGCCTATAGCCCAGAATATTCTAAAAGAAAATGACACCTTAGAAAATCGTGTTAAAATAGCTATTGTTGGCAATATTTTGGATTTTGGGGCTTTTGAATTAAGTGAAGATATTGAAAAGTTAATCAAAACTTCCCTAAAAAAAGATTTGGCCGTTAAAGATATCGAAAGTTTTGAAAATTCATTAAAAAAACATGATAAAGTATTATATATGGTAGATAATACAGGAGAAATTGTCTTTGATAAATTACTGTTGTCCAAGATTAAAGAATATGGCTTAGCCATTACTATTGCAGTCAAATCAGAACCAATTTTAAATGATGCATGCATGGAAGATGCAGTTGCTGCAGGCCTTGATGAATTCGGAGAAATTGTTGAAATTGGTGCAGGAACTGTCGGTTATGTTGATAGTGAAATTTCTGATGAATTTAGAGAAATCTTTAACCAACATGAATTCATAATTTCAAAAGGGATGGGGAATTATGAAGGATTAACAGAAATTGATTTATCAAAAAAGGATATTTATTTCTTATTATGTGCAAAATGCAATACGATTGCAAAGGATATTGGTGTTAACTTGCAGGATATGTTGCTTTTTAAAAAATAAGTGGTGATTATGAATATAACTTTTATTGGATTTGGAAAAGTCGCTTTTAATTTGGTTGATATCATACAATCAAGGGATATTGTCTTTTTAACTTCGAAAGAAAACAGATCAGAATCAACAATAGATTTAATTAACAAGTCCAATGTCCAAGTTTGTGACACTTTTATGCAAGCTATTGAAAGTGCAGACATTGTAATTTCAGTTAACACACCATCAAAAGCTATTGAAGTTGCTAAATCTTATTCTAAATATTGCAATGGAATATTTTTAGACTTAAATAACATATCCCCCAAAACGGCTCTCGAAATCAATGATTTAGTAGATAATTTTGTTGATGGTGCAATCATTGGTAAAATTGATTCAAAAAACCCAACAATATATTTGTCCGGAAGCAAAGCTGAAGAATTACTATTTTTAAATGATTATTTGGATATTAAAGTCATTTCAGATAATGTTGGTGATGCATCAAGATTAAAACTGCTTAGAAGCACATATACAAAATCCCTTTCAGCTTTATTAATAGAATCCTACCAACTGGCTCAAAGTTTGAATTTGGAAGATGAATTTTTTAATACATTATCTTTAACTGAAGGGGATGATTTTAAAGAAAAATCATTATCCAGAATAAACAACACTTTAAAATCTTCAAAAAGAAAAGCTGAAGAGCTTGAAGAAATCTTGGATTATTTTGGTAATGGTGATTTGGAAATGGTTGAGGCAGCATTAAAAAAGCTTAAGCAATTTTAACATTGATTTTATAGCCTTTTTTATCTTTTTGTGTTGTTCCGCTAACTGGAATAAAATGTGAATCCATGATATACCTTAAATATGTAACTTCACGGGCGGGAAGCCTTAAGTTTGTTTTGATTTTTTTACCTTCACTTTTAAGTTGAATGGATATTTTATTATTTTTATCAATGTATAAATCTGCATTCAAGTTTTCTTTCATGATTTTAGTTTCAAAGCGTGTTAGATTTAGTCCGGCAATGATATTTAATGGAACATCTTTAACTTCAACATTTCCTTGTCTAAAGTTATTATTTGCTTCACGGGCACTCATTCCTTCATCAGTTTTACATGCAACGTACCAAGCTCTTTCAATTACTTTAGAAACTTTCTGCATTTCAGGAATAACGCCTTTATTCTCGTAACTTTTCATTAAATCCATCACTTCGGCCTTACTAACATCCATTTCTATCGCACTGATTGCAAGACGAGTCATTACAGGACCGTAATCAGACCTTCTAAATGCGGCCCAAACAGATTCCGGATTTGAATAAACTCTTTTTTTAATAATCTGGTTGACGGTTTCACCATTTAAATATGCAATTTTACCAAGATTGCCTCTTGAATAAGTATTCATTCTTTTGTATATATCGTCCCAATTTCGTCCCAAATCAATATTATTTTTCTCCAATTCCTCTTTTAAAATTTCTACTGTTGATTTTGGAAGTAATTTTTTAATTTCAGAAGTAATTGTATAATCATTATCGATTATTGATTGTCTTATTAAACGACCAGAATATTTTTCCTTATCCAGTTCTTTAACTATATGGAAATCTAATTTTGAACCTAAAAATTCATTTAATGCATACCAGCGAATTTCATTTCTATTGGTGTAGTTTTTCGGCATTCCCACAAAATTGCCTTCATCTATAAATTTTTGAGCTTTGTTTGAAATCTCTTCAAGTGATATGCTTGCCGAGGTAATGTAGTCTGTAGCACCATCATCAATCATCTGCTGCAATCTGATAGGAACACTGTAAGATAAAACGAGCCTATGATGCAGTCCTTCAAATGATTTCACCTCATCGGCACCTAAAGCCAACGCCATTTTACTTCTGGCTTCAAAGTCAACGAAAAATGGGGCATGATTTGCACTGAATCCTTTATTTAAATAAACAACTAATTTCTTGGATTCGCTATCAGCAATTTTACGGGCCTCTTTAATTAATTTTTCATGTCCCTTATGAACAGGGTCAAAATCTGCGCTAATACATATCAAGATAAACACCAAAAAAAGATTTTAGAGATTATTTTAATTCAATAATCTCATTACACCACTAATTAATAACCAAAGTCCAATTAAAGTACCTAAAATAATTGGATCTGCAACATAAGTTCCAATAATTATATAACATACACCCAATATAATTCCGGCAATTCCGATATAAAAGCCGTTTTTTGAAGCCCTATTGTTTATCAATGAAACAACTCCTGCAATGATCAATATTATTCCTGCAAGGAAAAGGGTAATTTCACTTAAAAATCCAAGCAATGCAGGATTAAATATTAAACTAATACTAATGAGGAGAAGTATCATTCCTAAGATAATATCGAGTATTGCTCCCGGAGTATTATAATCAATTATGGATATTCCAAGAACCAATGCAAAAATTGATATGAATAATACTGATACTCCAAGTATGGCACTTGTTGTTATAACTCCAATAAGGGGGAATGAAATAATCATTATTCCTAAAATAATGGCCAGTAAGCTAACAATTTTATTTTTCATCTAAAAATCCTCCAATTAATAAATTTGTATTGATTCAATATAATGGTATGTGTTTGATTTTGACTTTGGATTGGTTTAAGTCTGCATTTTTAACTTCAGCCATCCATTCATTTTTACACTCACAATCATATTCAACGATGCTTTGGGATAAGTTGCAATCTATAATCAAATGTTTCAAGTCTTTGTTACATTTTTTACAGTTATATGGGCCGCGTTTTGATCCAAAACCTGATGTGTCTAAAAGTGCAGGTATGCTGATTTCATCCCTAACTGTATTAATGATTTCAATACAGCTCCAAATCCATGGGGGCTGATAAGCGCCTTTTCTCCAGAATCTTTCAATAACAGTTCCTCCATGGATTGTTGCCGGACAAAAGGACAATCTATCCACACCAATGCTTTCGCAATGTCTGGCAGTTTCAATTGCTTCAGCTATTGCTTCGCTTTCACTTACCAAAATAGGTTTAACGAAGATATATGCTTTAGATTTAAGATTATATCCTTTTTTATCCCTTAAATTTTGCATTAGATTTACTGCATCCTCAAAGTCTTTTAATGTAAAACCTTTATTGATTTTATTTAATCTAGTATAATCGTTTGATGTTTCAAGACCAATGCTCACTTCAAATAATCTATCCCCAATAATATCAAAAATATCATCCAAGGCTTCTTCTTTTACATATTCCGGCCTTGATTCAACAATGATTTCTCGAACATTAATCATATCTGCTAATGTTTTAAGTATTGTATCTCTTGCATCAACCGGTAATTCATAAGGATTTAAAAAACTTCCTGATGCAAATAATTTCACAGCTATTTTTTCTTCGTTTTCAATATCAAATCGGGATAGGTGATCATTGAAAATATTAATTATTGTGTCAGTATCAATAGGTTCTAAAGTACAGTCTGAAACATAACTGCACATTGTACATCCGCCACTATCTCCCAGTGCCCATGCACATCCCGGGGTGGGCAGGATAATAAACAACGTTTTTGAAACGCCATCATAAGTTAAATCATCATTATACCAACTTGCACCAACCTGTTCGGGGGTTTTTGGCTCTTTTCTTTCAAAAGCTCTTGCTCTAATATCTTTGCATAAATTTTCAATTTCCATTATAATATATTATGGTTGATGGTATAATAAAAAATTATTGTTAAGAAATAGTTGTTATTAACTTGTGTATACGGGATTTAAAAAAATAAAAAAGAAAAAGAGAGCAAGTTTAGAAACTTGCAATAACTTCTCCTAATAATTTAATGGATTCTTCTACGTCTTTACCAACAGGGGAACCTGCTACGTATTGAGTTACACCCATTTCAGCTAAGCCTTCAATTTTAGGGATGAATTCATCAGGAGTACCACATACGGAAAATGCGTCGAGTGCTTCTGGAGTTACAGCACCGATAGCTCCACCGAAATCACCTTTAGCTAAGAATGCTCCCATTTGTTCGTTGAATCCTTCAGGTAATCCGTGTCTTTCGATTACTGGAGGTGGGGAACCTGCTGCAATAAATGCAACAACAATTTTAGCTGCGTTTTTAGCTGCTTCAGAGTCAGGTCCGATTGAAGTTGCAGTGTATGCACCAACATCGAATGATTTGTCTCCACCAGCTGCTGCAAGACCTTTTTTAATCATAGGCATAGCTGCTTCATAATCTTTAGGGTTGGAAGCGTTAATTAATACACCGTCTGCGATTTCTCCAGCGGTTTCTAACATTTTAGGTCCTTGTGCACCCATGTAAATAGGGATTGCATCTTGTACCTTTTTAACTCCACCTAAAGCTGCTCCAGCTTCGGTTTTTTCTCCAGCCAATAAAGTGTTAATGTCAGCGATTGCTGCTTTGATGGTAGATACAGGTTTAGTCCATTCAATTCCTAAAGCATCGAAAGTTGCTTTGTCACCAGGACCAATACCGAAGGTTGCTCTACCTTCTGAAATTTCGTCAATAGTTGCGATTGCAGAAGCTGAGATTGCAGGGCTTCTTACGTATGGGTTGGTTACACCAGGACCCATTTTAATGGTTTCAGTTTCAGCTGCAATTAATGCTAAGGTTTCGTATACGTTTTTGTTGTTGTAG